>CAZKAQ010000013.1:37145-51981 GCA_964550655.1 uncultured Granulosicoccaceae bacterium | reverse complement strand
TCCATCATCATCGTCATCGCTGTCACATGCGGACAATGCAAGAACGGCTGAAGCGAGTATCACTGCAGTTAAATTTCTTTTCATCATTTCTCCCGGGACTTGCCCAAATACAAATTGGAATTCTTAATTGATATATGTCTAAAGATATGCAGTATTCTAACGAAACCGTGATAATTCTAACAAGCAACTGCCTGGACGACACCTAAAAAATGAAGGTATCCCGTAAATCTGTCAATTTTCTAATAATTTGCCAGAGTCGGCATGATTTAAGTCTCCGGCTTATCTGGCTGCCGATGCATGAATAATATTTTCAATCAAATCAAGTCCTTCAGTCAGTGCTGCCGGACCGGGCTGTAATATTACCGGGGATTTGATCTCATGCAGCTCATCGCACTGAACGGCAGTGATCTTATCCCAGCCTTTGCGGCTGGCGACTTTTTCAGGTCTGAATTTTTTACCGCACCACGAACCGATAATAATGTCCGGGTTTGCATCGATTACAGTTTGCGGGTCTTTAATTATTCGATCAGCACCTGCACCACAGGCTGCCAGCTCGGGAAAGCAATCCTTGCCACCAGCTATTTCGATTAGCTCTGATACCCAGCGGATAGCAGAAATCATTGGCTCATCCCACTCTTCAAAGTACACGGCAGGGCGCTTTTCAAGTTGTCGGGCACGGCTGGCGCAAGCCTGCATGTTGTGAATGTAATGATCAACCAGCTCTTGTCCTTTACTTGTCGCTCCGGTAAGTGCTGCGAGTTGCAGGATCATGCCGAGTATTTCGTTGACCGATCTATGGTTTAACAGCAGGACATTTGCGCCAAGTTTAATAAGATCGCGAGCGATATCAGCCTGCAGGTCTGAAAATCCGATCACGAGATCAGGCTTTAAATCCATGATCTTGTCAATTTTTGCAGAAGTGAACGCACTGACGCGGGGCTTTTCCTTTCTGGCTTGCGGTGGCCTTACGGTAAAGCCGGAAATGCCAACAATACGATCCTGTTCTCCTAACAGGTATAATGTTTCGGTCGTTTCCTCGGTAAGGCAAACGATTCGCTCGGGATACTTCGCGTGAAAATTCAACTCTTGATCATCTGTAACGGGTGGAGCGTCAGTTTAGCCCAGACTATTTATGAAATGGCGAACATATCGCGCAGAGATTTGTTTTCACAGTATCTTTAACAATCAGCATCGCGCTTGAAGCAAACGAATGAATACAGAAGCAGAACCAGCGAGGCACAAGAGCGGACTACCCGGCTTGCAAAAGTACGGCGTATTGTTGATGGGAATTTTTCTTATCATCTTATCCGGTGGCAGGTTCGTCACGCCGTCTGCAGGTTTTCTGGCACCGATTTTCCTGCTTCTCTACACCAGAAATACATCAGTAAAAACCGGGATGGTTATTCTGTATGTCTTGTTGTTTCTAAGTTTGTTGGTTCGTTTGAATAACTATCTGGATGTAGAACAGCCGGCTAAACTGTATTTTGTTGCAGGTTTTGCAGTGCTCGGCTTACTGCCTTTTTTTGCTGACCGGATACTGCGGGAATATCTGCCGACTTTTCTAAGACCCCTGGTACTTCCATCGGTATTCGTGGTTCTGGGTTTTGTATTTTCACCTTTAATGCCTTTTGGCAGTATGGGTGAGAAAGCCTATAGCCAGGTGGGTAACAGTGAGCTGATGCAACTGCTTTCAGTAACAGGTACGCACGGGATTACCTTTGTCATATTCTGGTTTGCAGCGACCATGGCTTCGTTTTGTGACTCCGGTTTTGTATGGCAGCGAAACCGCACTCAGGTAGCACCATTGGTGTTATGCCTGATGATCATTTACGTGGCCAGTGGCTTTCGAACTATTTTTGATGAAAATGAGTCGCCAACCGTGCGCATAGCCGGTGTAGTTGTCGATCAATCACCTCTGAGGCAGGCGTTACTGGACGCGGGTGTTGAAGGAGGGGGTGCCGGATTGACTGTTGGTGGTTTTGAACTTCAACCAGTAGATGCGGCGCTGGCGGCGCAACTGGAAAAACTGGCGTTGATAACCGGCCAGTTGGCGGGTTCAGGCGCGTCGATTGTTTCGTGGGCCGAATCGAGTGCTGTAATCTTCAAAAGCCGCGAAACGCAATTCAATACAGAAGCGTCGGCGCTCGCAGAGCGCCACAAAATATATCTTGTTACTGCAATGCTGGTAATAGAAGACTCTGCTGATGCGACAGGTAAGCCGGTAGAGAACAAGCTTGTCGTCTTTGGTCCTGACGGTGACAAACTCGGCCAGTACATAAAGACTAAATCTTTGTGGAATGAAAATAATGTTGCCGGTGATGGCAAGCCGCTGGTGCTCGATACAGTGTATGGCAAATTGGCGTTCGTCTTAGGCTTTGATGCAGATTTTCCAGTGTTGGTAAGGCGGGCAGGTGATGCAGATATTCTGATCGCACCTGCTATCGACTGGCGCAACCTGGCACCTCATCACAGTCTGATGGCAACATTTCGCGGGGTCGAGAATGGCTTGTCGGTTTTCCGGCCGGCGCAAAAAGGAACGTCCATCGCAAGTGATTCACACGGACGCATTCTGGCAAGTACAGATCACTTCAGAACATCGACCGAAAGCTTTATTGCGGATGTGCCCACCAGGGGTGTCAGTACTTTTTATACAAGAGCAGGGGACTGGTTTGCGTGGCTGATATTCAGCCTTTTACTTGTACTTATTCTGTTGGTTGTTCTGACCGTACGTAAAAGAAAAAAGCGTCCGCCGCCAGGGCCCGGTGGTCCACAAAATCCTGATGATCGCAGTCGTATCACGGCAATTCAGTGGCGCGAGGCAGAGCGGGACAATAACTTACACAGAAATAATTGAAGCGATAAAAAATCGCGATAAGAAACCAGACAAACTATTGTCTGGTTTCTCAATCATGCAGATAAGTTGTATCTTTTTTTATCTGACTGCAGCTTTGACAGCCATGCTGAGAAGATCGTCCCACATTGAGCCGTCTTTATCTGCATCAAGAAAGCTTTCAAGCATTCCGCGCTGTTTGTTGGCGGCTACGCCGGAGCTGAAGATATCGCTGTTGTTAGATGTACCGCTAAATACACCACCGCTTTTGCCTTTACCGAGCAGCCCTTTACTAAGTGCACTTAAAACTAACGGTGCGAGTATAGGCAGCGCTTTTTTCATTAGTGATGAAGACAATCCAGCCTGCTGTGCGCCGTAATTTGCCACATTGCGACTGACGTCTTTACTGCCAAAGATGTGGCCGAGTATTGAGTTGCCTTCTTGAATGGTACTGTTTTGTCCAAGCATCGAAGTGTTATCAAGATAGTTATGGTGGTTGCCTTTTTGCAGCGCGTTAATAAGGCTCGATAAACCGCCGTCAGTTGACGCGTTGTTTTTAATGCCGCGAGTCAGCGCCGGTATCAGTTGCCCTGCAGCAGCGCTGGCCTGACTTTCGTTAACTCCCAGCTGACGGGCAAGTTCACTGACTACATTTGAACTTTGACTGCCGATCAGTGATTCAAGAATATTCATAGTTATTTCCTTTGTCGGCAGTTTGTCTGCCGGTTAGCTTCTACAGTTGTTCGAGAATTTTCTCAGCTGAACTGACCTCATAGGCCGGTCCGTCTTCGACGTTCAGGTGGGCCACCTTGCCATTGTCCACGATCATTGAAAAACGCTGCGAGCGGATCCCGAGGCCGCGTTCGATGAGGTCAAGTTCGAGGCCGAGCGCTTTGGTGTAAGCAGCGCTGCCGTCTGCCGCCATCAGGAGTTCATCTGCATTCTGTGATTTGCCCCATGCGCCCATGACGAACGGGTCGTTGACCGACATGCAGACGATGCGATCGACGCCTTTGGCTTTTATCTTGTCAGCGTTTGCGATAAAACTCGGCAGGTGGGATTCGGAGCAGGTAGGGGTGAATGCCCCGGGGACCGCAAAAAGCACGACTTTACTGTCATTGAACAGATCATCGGTTGAGATCGACTCCGGACCGTTTTCGCCCATGTAGCCTAAATTGCCTGCCGGCATGGAATCGCCAATTTTGATCGTCATGTATGCCACCTGATTTTAATGAATGTGGTGGCATGGAAACATAGACGTCAGTCTGCGTAAAGTGCGTTATTTCCCGATAGCACGGTGTGGCGGTCAAAGTTCGAGTAGTTCCTGCAATTTGTCGCGCTGTGCATAGCCGTCGTTGTAGCCAAGCTCAATGAGATCGCGTGCGAAATTGGAATCAAACAGCAGGTAGCTTGTCAGTGGGCGACCTTCTTTTGTCATTGCCCCGAGGCCGCTCAGCAGAATACGCATTGAGCGCGGGAAGCGTTTGATGTGTTTGGCTACGATATCTCTGATATCGACACTTGGCGAGATGACCAGAAAATCTACCGGGCGCAATATTGAATCGTTGTGCTTAAAAGTCACATGTTTGGATTGTGACAGTGCAAAGTTGATGCGTTTTAGTCTTTCTATATCTGAGTCAAGTCGGTCCATAAACAGCGTGTCGAACATATAGCCTGCGACAAAACCGAGGTTGGGGTAGGTTGCTGACACGTTACTGGGATCGTATTCTGTCTGAGGGTTGCGCACGCTGACAATCAGCAGTTTGTTTGCACCAAGATGCAATGCCGGACTCAACGGTGCAGACTCACGCATTGATCCGTCACCGTGGTACTCGTTATCAATTTTTACGGCTGGAAAAACCACCGGTATGGCAATGGACGCCATAAAGTGGTCAACCCTGAGGCGAGTAGGTAGTCCGAAACGGCGGGTACGCTCCCAGGGCTGGAGATCTTCCTGGCCCTCAAAGTAGGTCAGTGATGCACCTCTGCCGTAGGAGGATGCGGTGATACCGAGGGCGCGCAGATGACCGCTTTGGACGCACTGTCGCATGCGTGCGAGATTAATATGATTTTCTATCAGGGATCGCAGCGGCGTGTTATCAAGGAATGAATCCGGTTGCGAACTGCCACCACTGCCACTGGCGAGAGACCAGATCCATTTAGCTCCGGTTTTGGTTGTGCTCTTTGCGTCAGTGCGAACGACCATTTCCATCTGCAGGTTTTCCCACATCCCGATCAGACGGCTGAGGCCATCACTGAAATCTACTGATCGGCTTGCGATCATGCCGGCGTTTAATGATCCTGCTGAAGTTCCGGTAACCACCGGGAATGGTGAAGGGTTCTTTGCGGCAATCAGTTCTTCAACTGCTTTGAGCACGCCCACCTGATAGGCGTTGCGCGCACCACCGCCCGGCAGAATCAATCCGAGTGATTTCTGCTCCTGAGTTTGCTTTTTAGAAAACCAGTGGATTCCCATACTGCTCTGTGTTGGCGGAGGTTTTGGAGGATCAAACCACTAAGCATAACAATAGCCAAGCCAGAAAGGTGGTAAATAAACAATGTGTTGCTTTTTAATCAGGTACCGGGAGCCTTCGATGGTGATTGTTGCTCGCGAACAATGCGTTCCTGCAGACTCTCGTGTAATTCGCGTTTGGCACTTTCTACTTCCATAAGGGCTGTACTCACCTGGTGCCAGTCTACTGTCGCATCCTGCTGCTTTTTTTGATGATGTAATCCGGCAGTCCAGACAATCACCGCGATGACTACCAGTCCGCCGACGACCTTGCGAGTCGTTTTTTTCGGATTAGCTGCCGGCATAATTTACAAACTCTTCTCTACCGATTTCAGACACGATTGCATCCACTTCACGCCAACTGGCGGCAAGATCGACCAATGAGTTTTCTATTGCGCCGAGGGATTGCAGATCCTGCAGCGCAAGGCGAACATTGCGTCTGAGTTGCGCTGTATTGGCAGCTTCCCGATAAACCTGGGCATTCTTCTCCAATACAAAAAGTACAAAATCTACGCGTTCCGTACTTGCGGCGAATGTGGCCATCAGGCGCGACTGAGAATCTGCAAATCGCTCCCAAATCTGCTTCTGTGCCTCAAGAGAGTTCAACACGCTTTGATTCGAGCTTATGATTATGCGGTTTTTGTCGCGCTGCAGCGTCGTTTCGGCAATGGCAGATTGTGCGTTATGCATTTCTGTACGGGTCTGCTCAATACGGTTGTTTATTTCGCTGATAGCATCCCGGGTTTCGCGGTGTTTGCTTGCCATTAAAGCGTTGCTGTCTGCGGTATTCTCGCCATATTCGACGCGTAGCTTTGCAGCATGTTCGAAGTTGCTTGCAATAGTGTCCAGTTCGGTCGCAAGCTGTTCAATCACATCGTCCATGTGAGTAGCCTGTCTGACCCGTGCACTGAGTGATCTGAAAGCGGCAAGATTTTCTGCAAGCAGCCGGTAGGTTGCTGCGGCACCCAGGCTCTGAGACTCGGATACGGTATCAAGTACGGACTGTTTAATTTGATTGAACTGTTCCGGTAAACCGCGCTCTTCTGCCATGCTGACAGTGCTGCAGGATAGTGTGAGCAAACCCGCAACGACGTATTTTAACAGGCTGACTCGCGCCGTCATGATGCAACTCCGATCTTCGTCGGTTAGTGATAATTTTGCGATAATTGATCGCAGCAGAAGAGCAGGATATCGACACGTCTGACAATTCCTTTAGAGACCAATTTTTCTGAACAGATGAAAATGAGGACTTCTGCGGTAATTGAATTACAATTGTCTGTTCCCAGACCAATCCGGTAGCTCTGTCGATGAAACTCCTGTCCGAAATTAAAGTGCGTTTTAAACCCGCGCTTGCGTCACTCACAGGCGAGCTTGACGGTGGTGCAGAACTGGTCGACTCGCTGCTCGGTATGATCAAGCCGACACAGGACGACAAATTCGGAGACTACCAGGTCAACTGCGCGATGGGACTGGGGAAAAAGCTCGGTAAAGCACCGCGTGATATCGCCGCAGAATTGCTGCAACAAATCACACTTGACGATATCTGTGAACGGGTAGAACTTGCCGGGCCAGGGTTTATCAATCTAACTTTCAAAGACAGCTGGATTATTGAGCAGCTAGATTATACCAACACTGGTGAGAAACTGGGCGTGGAGCAGGTTGAAAAACCGCGTACGGTGGTGATCGATCTCTCTTCGCCCAACGTTGCTAAACCGATGCATGTTGGTCACATCAGATCGACGGTTATTGGGGATGCACTGGCCAATATACACCGGTTTATTGGACACAAGGTTATCACTGATAATCATCTCGGTGACTGGGGTACTCAGTTCGGTATGATTATCTATGGCTATAAGAATTTTGTCGATCTTGTGGCTTATGAGAAAAATCCGGTACAGGAACTCAGCCGTCTTTATAAGTATGTACGTGTGTTAATGGACTATCACAGTGCTGTGAAAAAATTGCCCGAGGCAGAAGAATTAAAGCAAAAACAGCTTGATGCACTTGAACGTGTAGGATCAGAAGATCATGGTGACAATAAAGCTAAATCAAAGCAGCAGAAAAAAGATATACAACGATTAAAAGAAAAACTGACAACACAAGATGAATTAATCGCATCATACAAAAATGCAGTTGAAGGCTGTAGTGCCGAGGTGGCAGAAGTCGCCCGGCAACACGCGAACATCGGCCAGGAAGTATTGCTTGAAACTGCAAAACTTCACGAAGGAGATAAAGAGAACAGGCAATTATGGGATAAATTTCTGCCGTATTGTCTTGAAGATATTCAGCGTATCTACGATCGGCTGAATATTGATTTTGACCACATACTCGGTGAGAGTTTTTATCAGGATCAGCTCGGGAGCATTGTAGACGAACTGACTGCCAGCAAACTGGCCACAGAAAGCGACGGTGCTATGTGTATATTCCTCGATGGTTTTGAAGCACCAATGATTATTCGCAAGAAAGATGGCGCCTTTCTATACCCGACGACTGATCTTGCAACAATAAAACATCGGGTTGACGAGTGGCAGGCTGACAGTATGCTCTATGTTGTTGATCATCGTCAGCACGATCACTTCGACAAACTGTTTGCCGCCTCAAAACTATGGGGCTATAACGATGTTGAAATGACACACGTCAGCTTCGGTACTGTAATGGGTGATGATGGTAGGCCGTTTAAAACCCGTGCTGGTGATACAGTCGGGCTTGAAGGATTGTTAGATGAAGCCGAAAGCCGCGCGCTATTAGTTGCCAAAGAGCAGAACCCGAATCTTGAAGAAAGTCGTCAAAAAGAGATTGGCAGAGTAGTGGGGTTGGGTGCATTAAAGTATGCAGATCTGTCACAGAACAGAACCTCCGACTACAAATTCAGCTACGACAAAATGCTTGCACTACGCGGCAATACTGCAACCTATCTGCAGTATGCCAACGCCCGCGTGCATGGCATTCTGCGTAAACTCGATACTGATACAGAAAAGCTGAAGGCTTCAGGTGTTGAGATCGTTTTTACAGAAACGACAGAGCGGCAGCTTGCAATGCAGTTGTTGCGCTTTGATGAAGTGATCTATGACGTGCTGGTTGAATATAAACCGAATCTCTTGTGTAACTATTTGTTTGATCTGGCACAACTGTTTGCCAGATTCTTCGATCAGTGCTCCGTGCGTGACGCAGAAACCGATACCATTCAAAAAAGCCGTTTGCAGTTGTGTAGTTTAACTTCACGAACTCTTACCTGCGGGCTGGGTCTGCTCGGTATTGAGTCGCTGGAGAGAATCTAGCCTGCATCCATGAGGATGATGAGCTCGATTATCTTTTTAATGTTAGCCGCGCGATCCGTGACGACAACAGCATTGCTATTACTTTCTGCACTGATGCTCGCAGACTGGGGGAGCAGTGGTCGCATTGCCTCAATAACGGTGACAGCCGGTATACGTTGCAAATGAATCACCTGACTGACAAGCTCATCTGCGGTACCTGAACTTTCACCGAGAAGCGGTATCGCGCTTTGTACACCAACCGTTGACGGTACAATTTTTGTGATTTGTCCGGCTTGTACTGCTGCGTAACCGTGTACCTCAAGCACAGAGAGAAATATCTCATAGAGTTTGTCAGCGTTGACCGGTTCTGATGAGATCACGTTTACGGTCGCTTTAACCCGGGGATCAATAATAAAATTCCTGCCAGTGCGAATTGATACGGTCTCAATCAGGGAGTGGATATCAACATTCTTTAAATTGAGCGTGAATGTTTCATCGGTTATTTCCTGTGATGTGGCATATTGCACAGGTGACAGACTGATTGTAATCGCAAGCGTTGTAATGGCGAGGAAATAAGAGGACATATTTCCGGCACTCCGGCTGCTGCGGAAAATAGTTGCTAAGGCAATAGTCAAAATAGTCGAACACACCTTGTTGTCTTGTTTTCGCTGTTTGTTGCAATACACAGGGTACATAGTGAATAGTCTCATCCAGGTGTTAAATCAATATTTTTATAGGATTGCCTTTGGTGTTTGGCTAGGAATATCGAAGCCAGCTGCTCAGAGTAAACAGTTCGGCCAGAAACAAAATCAACAGTCCAGCTTTTATGCCAATATGAAACCTGTCTGTTAACAGGTAAATGGTGGCTATGGTGGAAATTATGCCCTCAACTGGTGCCACGTAAAACGCGTGATGATTGCTGTCCCAGTAACTTATCGGGCTCTCGAATTTCCAGTTCGACAAAGGCCAGAAATGTATTCTGGCGTCATCGTGATGCAGTGCAAAGTCAAAGACCAAATGTAGAAGGGCCGCACTGGTTAGTGCAATAAAAAAAGCGTTGCGATACTTCAGAGAGACTGCCAGTAATATTCCCCAGATGACAATTGAATTGTCTATGCTGAATACAAATTGCCAACTACTGGAAAAGTAGTATTCATTGAATACCACATCAGGGGATATATTCAGAACGAATATTGAAATACCCGCCATTAGATAGAGTGACAGATCCGGCAGCATTCCACCGAGCAATGCACCGGTCAACAGCTTTGTATTATCTCGTCCGGAAAAAAGTGCTGCACCGATTAACAAATGGGCCGGTGTATTCATGCAGTTAAGTTTATCTTCCTAAGTTTATCTTCCGGGGCCTGTGGTTAAAATTTAAACGATTATTTCATCCGCGCAGTCAGCTCAGTCGCTGGAGGGCTGCTACCAGCACCAGCAAGGACAGTCCCAGAATCAGATTCATGAGTATCACCCGTCTTAGACGGCCCATTGCGGCTCCCGCGTCTGGCCAGTTTTCCTGTTGTACAGCCTGTTTGAATGCCGGGTAGATCTTGTAGTAAAGGTAGACAAACAGCAGCGCCATAATCCATCCCAGAATGTGCATGAGATGTACATAGCCAGGTGTACCTGTAAAGCCTTTAAACCAACCGAATATCAGCCAGTAACCCGTTGTTATCAACACAATGACTGACATCCAGACCCAGGGGAAAAAGCGTTTGAAAATGCCTGCCCAGAGTGCGAGTTTTTGTGGTGGATCCAGCATGTCACTGGTCGGGCGCAGCACGACATAGGCAAAGAACATCCCGCCCACCCAGATTGCGGCAGCAACAAGATGCAGGGCGATAGCTATGGCGTTCATATCAATGACTCGACAGTGTGTGTGGAAACCTAGCCCGGACTAGATCAATGTAAAGATTCTACTTGGACCACCGGTACCTCCGGAAACTTTGGGTGCGCCGACTACAAGTGTCGCACCGGTTGCCGGAACTGCATCCAGATTAGCCAGGCATTCTATACCCCATCGGTTGGATGGAAGCCAGGCATAGTGTGTGGCAAAGTCAGCTGATGGTCCGTGATCCAGTGATAAGGTATCCACCGCAATGCCTGCAACGTCGGCTTCTTCCATCAGCATAGTGACGGCGTCTACATGAAAGCCCGGAAAGTGCATTTTACTGTCTGCATCAGCGTTTCTGAATTTATCAGTCTTGACGTGTTTGTCCCAGCCGGAGTTCATCGCCACACAGCAGTTATCGGGTAGTGGACCATGTTTAGAGATCCACGCTTTAAGATCCTCGGGAGTTAACTGAGCATCGGGGTTTTCACTGGCCTTTTCTTTTATATCTATCACAGCTAGCGGAACGATCAGGTTCTCCACTGGTATTTCAGCAACGGAATGGCCATCGGCAGTGAAGTGCAACGGAGCATCCATATGCGTGCCGGTGTGTTCGTTTAACATGAGATCGTTTAGATTAAATCCGTTTTCCGCAAAATTGAATTGTTGTTTGATGGATATACCCGGCTCACCAAAGTAAGTCGGAAATTCTTCAGACAGAGTATGGGTCATATCGGCGACGTGCTTATGACCATCAGCCAGGGCGGGCGTTGAGTTAACCACTGTTGCTGCTGCGGTTGCAGTGGATAACGCCACAGATGCTTTTAGAAAGCCGCGTCGGTCCAGCATTTTCTGTTTAACGCTTTGCATTACACATACATGACACATGAGAGTTCCTCCGGAAACAAATATGAGTAGTCATTATGTCGTTAACCAGCAGATTTTGGCAAGGGTAAATAAAGAACTCGAAGGTTTACAGAATATTGTCGCTGTCAGGCGCAGTACGCTGTGGATGTTTGTATCGAACCTGGTCAGTCCAGTCTGGTAGTTTTTGTAGATAATACGTTGAAATTTATCTGACTGAGATTGGTGAAACCTACTAAAAAATAGTTGCGCCAGTCGACATAATCGGGGCCCGGAATCAGGTCTCGGTCAACTCTGCCGAATACCTCGCACTGGAAAACCGGTTAATGAGGTACTCGTCTTGCGCTATAAAATTAGCTACGCTTTAATGGCTGCCGCTTTGGCGGTGGTAAAGCCGTCAACAGGTGCTGAAGTAAGTTGCCAGTATGATTCTAATTCAGAGTGGCCGTGGGTGGCGTCCCGCGTATGTCAGACTGAAGAGCAGCCACTTATCCTCAGTGACGGGGCTAGCCCGGTATGTAGTGATCCAAGAGCGGACAAAGATGGCGATGGCTGGGGTTGGGAGAATGATCAATCCTGCATTATTGATCCAACGGTGCAAAGAGAGATCAGTGATGTTCCGGGCCTGGTAGTTGTGCAGGACGATTTAGTTGTTTTTGAACAGGATTTTGAGTCAGCGACTACAGGTCCTTACTTACCAGCAGATCTTAATCAACAATGGGATACACCGTTATGGCATATAGGGCTCGCAGAAGGTCGTGCAAAAATAGTTCAGGATCCGGTAAAAGGCAAAGCAATGCAGGTGCTGTTTCCAGCGAATCAATTCGGTTCTAACGGTGCGGTTGCTTTCTTAAGCGATCTCTCATTCGGGGTAAACTTTGAACGCAGTTTTGAAGAGCTTTATATATCCTACGACGTTAAATTTTCGGACGATTTTGATTTCGTTCGTGGAGGAAAGTTACCGGGTCTTTGTGGTTATGATGTAACACTCGAACCGGAAGATGGTTGTAATACCGGCGGTGGGTTTCCGACAGGCTTCGATGGCTGGAGTGCTCGCGGTATGTGGCGCGAGGATGGTGTATTGGAAAACTATATGTATCACGCTGATCAGTTCAGTCGTTACGGTGATGATGAAGTCTGGAATGTAAAGCCTGTTCGCGGTCAATGGCATACAATGCAACACCGTATAGTGTTAAACACAGTCGGTGAGGCGAACGGCGTGGTTGAGGCATGGTTTGATGGAGTCAAAGTGCTTAGTTCAAATGCCATGTTGTATCGAAAATCACCGGAAATAGGTATCAACCTGTTCTATTTTAGTACGTTCTATGGCGGCGCCGATCCGTCCTGGGCGCCAGCCACCGATCAATACATGTACTACGACAACTTTCGTATTGCGACAACTCCCTTAGCCGGTACTGAAGTAAACGATGGTGATCAGACATCCGGTGGTTCTGGCCTGATTGCAAATCGGACAGCAGATCAGGACACAAATCTGACTAATGCCGCCGCTGGTGACAATGCTGCCGAGCCACAACTGGGTGCTGCGAGTAAACTCAATTCTGGCGGCGGTGCTTTTTTTGGGTGGTGGTTGCTTATGATGAACTTTCACAGAAGAAAAACATCTGTAGTTGGGAAGAGGCTCGCCCGGATATGTTCGAGCGATTAGTCAGGCGTGTGAACAGGCGTAAAGATTTGTTCACACTGAACCGATAATTTGTCGGTATAATTAAAATTTTGCCGGGAATGCCGGCCTCCCGGAGTGCGTTCATAATTGTGAAGTATCGAATAAAAATATGCACAAGGTTGTTTTTTTACGTCTTTTTTTCTACATCTCTAATTGCGTGCGGTGGTAGCAGCAGCGACAGCGCTGAATTGCAGGTGTCTCTTGCGCCGGATGAAGCTTTCGCGGGCAATGATACAGACGCAGGCACAGATGCAGATAGAGCCTCTTCCGGCGAAGCGGGAAATGTGTCCGGCCTTTTTACACCGTCTGATATTACTCATCTGGCTGTAGTCACCGGTCAGTCTAATGTAGAGGCGTCGGGAACCCTTTTTGACCCTTTCCTCGATCATCCGGATCCTCGTGTTTTCGCTTTCACTGATGAAGGCTGGCAGGTCGCCGATTTGCATCAGGTGTGGGATGAGAACGCACATCCAGGTAACCATGCGCTAACTGACCCGAACAACTCTCCAAACAACAACTTTGTATTCCATTTTGGTAAGTCTCTGGCACAGGTCGACAATAATGCGGTTGTCGGATTTATTGTTTTGGCTGCTCCCGGAGAAGGTATTGCGAACTGGGATTTTGAGTCGCCTTTCTACTTGAAGATGCGTAGCAAAATAAACAATGCGCTCGCGCAGCTCCCGCAAAAAGACAAAATAGATATTATGTTATGGCATCAAGGTGAAAGTGATGCTCAATATGAGGGAACGTCTGATCCGGATGCAACCGGCTTTACTGACAAAAATTCTCTCGAATACACTAATTATTACCAGATCAAACTGAACGATGTCATTGACAACTTTCGCGCCGAACCATGGGGCCGGGCAGATCTCCCGTTTATCTGTGGTGAAACTCGAATAGGTTTTGAAGTGAATCGTCGGTTACTTGAGCTCAATGAAGACGACGATCCCAACACTTATTGTGTGCATGCCACAGACCTGCCATTCACACCCATTGATCCCAGCGGAGCGCATTTTTCTGCAGTGGGTTTACGTGAGTTGGGGCGTCGTTATATGCAAGCCTATCTTGATATACTTAACAATTAACCTTTACCTGATGCAAAAGCTGTTCTGAAAAGTCAGAATCCTGACGGAAAATGGCTCGTCACATACGCACCTGTACGGATATCTCCAGGTCGTATCCTTAACCTGCACTGAACTGTTGTTAACAAACAGCGGTGCCTAAGTCTGTCTACACTTTATTACAGAGTTATAGGGTTATCTGCCGATACAGTTAACTGCAGTGCATGCAGGTTAACTGCAGCAAAATTTAGCAGGCGAGTATTGCGCGATTTATCGCTTGATTGTTTCAAGGCCACGGTAGAGTTGCCAAATTGTAGAGTTGCCAAATCGATAATATCTGTCTTGCGGCCTAGGTAAACAGGCGTGCTTGCTCTATCATAATGCTGTTTTCGGGAATGTTTTCCCAGCACGTTGTTGTCGTGGATGTTTTGACGCTTATAGACTGATGTCTGGCATGTTTATTTCATCTGTTAAACGGTTGGTTACTGAAAGATTGGTTGCCAGAGTTGCCAGAGTTAACTGAGATACCTGGCGCAAAAGATCCGTTTTATATTCGGCAGATGCAATGTGCTGTGAACCAAAGCATTGCACCTCAGGTCAATAGATTTGCTGGCAGCGAGCCAATTCACATCTGCGTCGGTCTGCAGGAATCGTACGTTATTCATTACATTGAAGGTAATACATCATGAAATTTAAACACGCCTTAAGCCTGGCCGTTCTTATTCCGCTAGTGGCAGCATGTGGTGGTTCCAGTGGTGGTTCGAACGACACTCCACCTGATGTCACTCCACCTG
>CAZKAQ010000013.1:22323-37045 GCA_964550655.1 uncultured Granulosicoccaceae bacterium | reverse complement strand
TGTGGTGGTTCCAGTGGTGGTTCGAACGACACTCCACCTGATGTCACTCCACCTGATGTCACTCCACCTGTAGATGGTGGCGGAGATGGGTCTGGAAGTGGCGATACTCCTGACGGCGGCGATAACCCCGGTGACGGCGACGCAGGCGGAGGTGATGGCATGGTCGGTGGTGATTGCTGTCTGCAGGAAGACCGCACACCTCCACCTCCAGGGTCGGTAATCGTTTCAAACAATTCGCCCATTGTGGCCAATCTGGCTGGTAACGTAGAGGCAGGGCCACAGTCGATCGACATCAATGATAACCGCAGTTTCCCGGGGCTTCGCTTCGGTGATTTCCTGATGCTCAACAACGCTTTCAGTGCCGGCAATACCAGCTGGACGGATTGGAGACAGTCAATTTCGCTTAATGACGGTAGTCCGGTGACTGCAGTTGTGGATTGGGACTGGGGATTGGAAAGTCAAAAAGGCGCTCCATTTGAAACAATCGCGTTTCCTGAGCTCATCTATGGCACGGTATCACCGTTTGAACGATCAGGTGACTTTCAGGCGACTGGTCTTCCGGTAGAAGAAGCAAATCGACCGGACATAACTATTTCCTATGATTACAGCCGTACTGCCGGCACCACGGCGGCTCCACTGGGACCAAACGATACAGCCGCAGAAGCCAACGATTCAGAACATAATGTCATCATTGAATCTTTCTGGCACAGCAGCTGTGACATTATTCGTAACGGTGGCCCGAATGATAACCAGGTGATGGAGCTGTTAATCTGGTACTACCACGGTGAGAGATTGCCATCAGGTCCGATGGATATCGTCGAAGAAAATGTCATGATTGACGGATTCTCGTTCACTGTGTACGCCAAAGAAAGTAACTTTAACTTCCTGGCTTATGTAGCTGACGATGTTGAGACAGCTGAACGTATGAGCGGCACAATCAACTACAGTGCGTTTATCGAGCATATGCTGGCTAATGACGAGCGTTACGGCGTCTACGAAGTGGTGCCTACAGACTGCTTTGCCAATATCATCATGGGCCCGGAGGTATTCCAGGGTGCAGGCACTTTTACTATCAATGATTTCACGATCACCCGAACTTACTGATAGAGCAACATCATCGGAGCCTGCATAACGCAGGCTCCGACTTCTTTGAAATTCCCGGGACCGCAATATAATAGCGGTCACCAGTTAAAGTATTAGCGGCGATGTTTGCGCAGATTCTGCTCGCGCAGGCGTAGACTTCTTCTTTGCCGTCAGACTACCAGCCAGCCTTAAAAGCAATAGATAATCAGGTATAATCGGGCGTTCCCGTTGCAACGCCTGTCTGGTAGCTTCATGAAAAATCGCAAAATCGGCTCACTCACGGTTTCTGAAATCGGGCTCGGCTGCATGAATATGTCGATGGGCTATGGCCCGGCGGATGACAATGAATCACTTCAGCTTCTCAATGAAGCCCTCGACACCGGCTACACGTTTCTCGATACCGCTCAGGTGTATGGATCCGGTCACAACGAAGAACTGATCGGCAAAGCGTTGTCATCACGTAGAAACGAGTTTGTGCTTGCGACCAAGTGCGGGCTATCGCGAGAAGGCATTAACGGTGACCCGCAAGGGATTTATGAAAGCTGTGAAAACAGTTTAAGGCGATTGCAAACCGACGTCATTGATCTGTACTACCTGCACCGGGTTGATCCGAATATTCCCATAGAGGAAAGCACGGGTGCGTTGTCCCGTTTGGTAGAGCAGGGCAAGGTCAGAGAAATCGGTCTCTCGGAAGTCTGTTGTGACACTTTAAGGCGTGCGCACAAGGTGCATCCAATCGCTGCCCTGCAATCGGAGTATTCGTTGTGGTCGCGAACACCCGAACGTGGTGTGCTGGATGTCTGTGATGAGCTTGGGATCACCATGGTGCCTTTTTCACCGCTGGGACGTGCTTTTCTGACCGGCAAAGCCGCTGATGTGAGTCAACTGGGCGAGACAGATTTGCGCTGTACCATTGCCAGACCCCGATTTGAGCCCGACGCATTCAAAAAGAACAGCGAGTTGCTAGTGCCGTACGCACAGATTGCCGAAGAAAATAACTGCACCATGGCACAGCTTGCGCTGGCCTGGCTGCTGCAGCGCCAAAATGATGTGCCGATTCCGGGAACCAAACACATCGAGTACATGAAAGAAAATGCCGCTGCCTGTGAGGTGGTTCTGGCGGACGCAACCATTGCAAAGCTCAATGAGTTGATCAATGATAAGACCGTAGTTGGCGCGCGATATACTGATGAGCGTATGGCCGAGGCAGATTCCGAGCGTGATTGACGTTTGATGGCACATTCCTGTTCAATGTCCGGCACTGATTTACTTGCCGGGGAACTGGCAACAGGCGCATCGGTCAAAGTGGCGAGTAACTCTGTGCTTCCTGTAGGTGGAACAGAGTGGGCTGTTAGCAATTAACATTTATGATCTTTGGAGAGTGAGTAGAATGAAATTTAAGAGTATTCAACTTAGCAGTGTACTGGTGGCCGGACTTGCACTGGGTTTTTCAACAGGAGCCCTGGCTGACAAGACTTTTGTTTCCGATCAAGGTCATACGGAAGTCATGTTCGGTTGGAGTCATGTGGGTATTACCCGTCAGAACGGTGAGTTCACTAAATCGGTAGCCACAGTCAACCTGGCTGAAAACATTGCAGATTCTACGGTTGAGGTGGAAATCGACACCAGTAGTTTGTCGAGCGGATTTGACAAGCTTGATGAGCACCTTATGAGTGCAGACTTTCTGGAGGTTGAAACCTATCCGACCATAACCTTCAAGAGCACAGAGGTAGAGATGACGGGTGACAACACCATGAACGTTACGGGCGACCTTACCATTCATGGTGTTACAAAGCCGGTCGTGCTTGAGGCAGAAATGACCTTGAATGGAGAGCATCCGCTTGCAGGCAGTTTTGACTACTACAAAGGTGACTGGATAGCGATTCAGGCCTCCACCGAAATTGACCATCAGGCGTTTGAAGTTGGTGGGTTCAGTACCGGACCGATCGCAATAACAATCAACACAGAAATGAAAGCGCAGTAGCAGATACATTTTCATAAGCTTCAATTATGCTCGGCCATTTAACAGATGGGCGGGCTTTTTTATGAGGCTTGTGTAAAGTCTGTTTACAACACACAAAGCGCAGATTGCATTGTAGTTGGCTGACTACATAGTCGGGATTCTGTTTCGTTGTTGTAGTGCAATAAGGTTAGAAACACACAAGACAGCCAACACTATCGAGCCACCGGCAAGGGTCCAGGCACCGGGTTGTTCGCTGATAACCAGCCATGCGAGTAATGGCGCTAAAACTGATTCAAGTAAAATCAACAATGCAACTTCGGCGGAGGAAATATAACGTGGCCCGAGAGCCAGCATGCAGGAGCCTGCGGCTATAAAGACTCCGCCATGCATAATCACCAGCCACCATTGTGAATTCGGAACCGAGAAAGGATCGACAAAGGGCAGAAGTAGAATTGCACAGCTGATATAGGCAAGTGGTAGCGCAGGGATCATCGACCTTGCCCGTGCTTTTCTGGCAGCGGTCAGCGCAATTGCAAAGAACAGTGACACCGCCACTGCGGCAAGATCTCCGATCAGGCTGCTGCTACCGGCTCCTGCTTCAATGGTGCCGTAGCCAATAACCAATAATCCTGCGAAGACCAGAACAATAGTCCAGATCATGCGACGACTTAATGTTTCTCCAAGTGTAAGCCAGCTGATAATTGCAGCAAACACAGGCATTGATGCAATAATAATTGTGGTGTTAGCAACAGAAGTCAGTTTGACAGATGTAACGAATAACAAGGCGCTTATAGCGACAAAAAACGCGTAAACAATGCCCCATCGGCCAATTGATAAAAGTTGAGCCGGTGTGTTGCAGCCATGGCGCACAGTCAGCATGGCGAGGACCATCAGTCCGGACAATAACATTCGCCAGAAGGCGATTGTCATGGCATCGGCGTCGATCAATTTTACAAATAGTGCATCTGGCACAACACAAAGGACACCGAACCCGGTAATTAAAAGGCCCTTAAGCTGAGTGTGCAAAAGCTATACTCTTGGTAAACGGGTTGCAGCGGCCGTGTTCATCTGCAGTGGGCGATGTACGCGCTTTAAAATGACTTTGCTTGAAAGATAAAACAAGTGTGTATCGTTCCCGGGGTGAGGGGTGACAGTGTATCTTGGAATGGCTATCGAGATAGCGTCGATTTCGTCAGTAGTTCGGGCTAGAATCAACTTAGGGAATAAAAAAGGTTGCTGAAGTTATGGTTGATCGTAGAACATTTCTTAAGTCCACAGCGGCATTGTCTGCAGCAGTGCCTTCAGCGGTTGTGCCTGCTAATGCGGATGAAATCCAGCGCTATGTTGAACTCGGCAGGACGGGTCTAAAAATTTCCGAGATCGGATTTGGTTCATCAAGTCTGCAGAAAGAAGAACTGGTCGGTTATGCACTTGATCGTGGAGTGACCTATTTCGATACGGCAGAGAGCTATCGTTTTGGCTGGTCTGAAGAGGCAATGGGCAAAGGCTTGAAGGGTTATCGACAAAACGTTGTACTGGCATCAAAAACAAAGGCGCAGGCCAATGCGACTGAAGCGGAGATCATGCGAGCACTTGAAAGCAGCCTCAAGCGATTGCAAACCGATTATCTTGATATCTACTTCAACCATGCTGTGAACCGTATCGATCGCATGCAGAACGAAGCGTGGGCAAACTTTACTGAAAAGGCAATCAGACAAGGCAAGATTCGTTTTCGTGGCATGTCGGGTCATGGTAGCCGACTCGCACAGTGTCTCGAGTATTCAATCGATAATGATCTGGTTGATGTGATCTTATGTGCCTATAACTTTGGTGAAGATCCGGATTTGATTTCTCGTCTGCGCAATACATTTCATTTTGCAGCTATTCAATCTGACCTGCCACCCATACTTGATAAGGCACGGGAAAAGAATATCGGTGTGATAGCCATGAAAACCCTGATGGGCGCAAGACTTAATGACATGCGCAAATTCGAAGCTGAAGGAAGAACCTATGCACAAGCCGCACTTCGATGGGTGCTCTCAAGTCCCAGGGTTGACGCGGCGATTATCTCAATGACCAGCACTGCTAAAATAAACGAGTATATCGGTGCCTCGGCGCAGCCGGATGAAATTGTCGGAGACGCCGGAATGCTCGGCCGTTACGCGGCACTGCAGTCAGGTAAGTATTGCCATCACGGCTGCAACAAGTGCGAAGGTTCCTGCCCGCAGGGTGTTGATATCGCCGAAGTGCTGCGAACACGTATGTATGATGTAGATTATGGCAATAAAGCACTGGCTATAGAGGACTATGCTCGTCTTGGAGTTGGTGCATCTGCCTGTATCGGTTGTGATAACCAAGTATGCAGTGATGCCTGTCCCTACGGTGTACCGATTCCCGAGTATACCGTCGATGCAGCGACGCGGTTAGGATAGTGGGCTGTTTGGAAAGTTCGATAACACGGATCGAAGCCACAGCCGCCATGGCTGCGTTGACCATTGATAAATTTTGCTTCGACGCAGGCCCAGTGTGAATGAGAATTTTTATAGCGCATTGGCTAATATTGCTTGCAGCATGGACGCTGGTGATAAAATTTGTTTTTCCGCTGGTATTTGATGCAGCCTATGACCACTCTGTCGGCACTCATATCTACTGGGACTTTTGGTGGGTTATCCATTTATGGCTGGCATATGCGCTGTATACGAAACCAGGTTATCTGTGGCGGTTTGCTGTTGTCGTGTCGGTGATTGAGATTGGTATCATTGTTATCAAGTTTTATCAGTTCCTGTTGCAGCCGGACTGGACCGTCTGGCAGACCAACTGGTTCATCAATAAAGTGTTTGTGTTGAGCTGCTTTGTTGTGTTGTTGGTTTATTGTCTTTTCAGACGCGAGCAACTTCTCTTTGCGCGGGTGCCGGAATAAATGCCGTGTCACTGTGGCCTGATGCATGGTGCCGGGTCATTTTTTCGGCTGATTGTTCCAGCTCTTTGTTCCAGGGGGCGATGTTTCGCTTCGGTGTTTTGCCTAAACGCGCCGTTTTGTTGTCCTATCTGATTGATCTACAAGCATTTTTTGGCCCGGATCGCTTGAAATGCTGATGCTGGAAGGTTCTTCGCTCACAGCCTTTGTGGCGATTCGGGCTGACAAGAGGCGAATCGCTCCGGGTACTTTCAGTGTTCTGTAACAAAATGAGTCTTTTATAGAGCCGGTTCGGGTGACTTTATTGATACAATTCGCATAAAATCACGCGTGAGAAGCGTGCCGGCTCGCGGTGCTGCTGTGATGGTACCAGTCGAAGGTTTTGCACGAAAATTGAGTGTGGTTTGAACTTGTCAGAAAATTGTTACTCCTAACATTGTAAATCGTAACAGTGTTCGTCATCCCTCCTGTGCCGCGCCAGAGCATCAGCTGCTGACACCAGCCGGGTAGGCTGGAGCGGGTTTCCACAAAAGCTCAGACACACGGCTTTCTGTGCGTCCGTTGAGGAGTTTGCTATGCAGCAGTGCTATAGATGTTTCAATCTACTCGAAGAGGTTGTGAAGATAATGGTAGGGTTTGCAAAAATGTTGGCGCGATTGTCATCCAGCTTTATCAGAAATCGAATTGCCAGTGCACTGATTATTGCCAGTGGCGTGTTTTTCAGTCAGCCTGCGATCTCTGACAACCCGGTCTCACCTACGCCTGAGCATGAGCAGGCAACTGCTGTTATCACACAGCTCATGCAACGCTATCACTATAAAACTGTGCGAGTAGGTGATGAGCTGTCTGCACAGATTTTTGACCGGTTTCTGGAGTCGTTCGACCCACAGAAGAGTTTTCTTCTGGCAAGTGATATAGAAGAGTTTGAAGGCTATCGACTGAAATTTGATGATGCACTGCGACACGCGCGGCTGGACCCGGTTTTTGAAGTCTTCAACCGTTTCCGCGCAAGAGTAGAAGAGCGCTCTACCTTTGCTAAAGCACTGCTAAAACGTGAGTTCGATTTTACAGTAGACGAGAACTATACCTACAACCGTGAAGATGCTGCCTGGGTAGCTTCCAAAGCCGAGCTAGATGAGTTATGGCGCAAGCGTGTTAAAAACGATGTACTCGATTTGCGTCTGGCCGAACAGAGCAAAGAAGAAATTATAGAAACACTGAATCAACGTTATGATCGTATGGGGCTGCGTATCAGCCAGATTACTTCAAACGAAGTGTTCCAGTTTTTTGTTAACGCCTACACCTTGTCTGTAGAGCCGCATACTTCATACTTTTCGCCGCGTAACTCAGAGAATTTCAGAATCAATATGAGCCTTTCCCTGGAGGGCATTGGTGCGGCGTTACAAACTGAAGACGAATATACTGTTGTGCGACGTGTCATCGCCGGTGGTCCTGCGGCACTCAGTGAACTGGTAAGCGTTGACGATCGAATTGTCGGTGTCGGCGAGGGCGAAACAGAAGAGATCGTTGATGTAGTCAGCTGGCCTCTGGCAGATGTAGTGGATCGTATCCGCGGGCCGAAAGGGTCGACAATACGGCTTAAACTGCTACCTGGCAATGCACCGGCAGGTTCTCCGCCTAAAGTGATCAGGTTGGTTCGTGACAAGATCAAACTTGAAGAGCAGGCAGCGAAAAGCTCTGTTGTCGAAGTACCGGTTGGTGGTAAAACCCGTCGCTTCGGTGTGATTGATCTGCCGACTTTTTATCTCGACTCCGCCGGACTCGCACAGAACTTACCCGACTACCGTAGTACAACGCGTGACGTTCGTCGCTTGATAGGCGAACTTACCTCAACTGACGGAGGGGTCGACGGGATCATCATGGACCTGCGTGGCAATAGCGGTGGTGCACTAATTGAAGCTACACAGCTGACTGGCTTGTTTATAGAAACCGGCCCTGTAGTACAAATCAGAGATGCTGATGGTCGTGTTAATCTGGAAGAAGATAATGATCCTGCGGTAGCCTACGATGGTCCGTTGGCAGTGCTGGTTGATCGTGGCAGTGCTTCGGCTTCAGAGATCTTTGCCGCCGCTATCCAGGATTATGGTCGTGGCGTTATAGTCGGTGAGCCAACGTTTGGTAAAGGCACTGTTCAAAGCGTTGTACCTCTCGACAGAGCAGGTAAGCTCGGACAATTGAAAGTTACCATCGCTCAGTTCTTTCGAGTAAATGGTGAGGGAACACAATTTCGCGGTGTTGTACCGGATGTGAAATTTCCCACCGCACTGGACTCTGATGCACAGGGTGAACGCAGCCTGGATAATGCGCTGCCATGGGCGGAAGTTAGCAGAGCGGATTTTGATGCCTGGTCAGACGAAGATAAAAGCTTTAGCCACGTGCAGTTCAGACATGACTCTCGCTACCGGGCCAACAGCAGTTTTAAGTTACTGATTGAAGAACTCGAGTCCCAGCGAGTCGCACGTGCGCAAAAACAAGTATCTTTGCTCGAATCCGTCAGAAAAGCAGAATTCCTTGAACGAAGGGATGGTCGTGAAGAGCGCGAAGAGTTATTCAGAAAAGCCTTCGGTGCGTCCAGCAATGATGGTGATGAAGAAGATGCAGCATTGCCTGACATTATTCTTGACGAAGCAGCTAACGTTTTAAGCGATATTATCGACGGAAAAGCCAAGGCTCAGTAAGCGGTCTTACCCTATATTATTACGGCGCGCTGTTGTTCTGACAGCGCGCCACTACCACTGTAAAAATCAGGCATTGTAATAATAGGCGGATTTCGCAGCCCTCATGCGGAGTTGAATACAGTGGTTCCTGCATAATTCCCATATAGTGACTCCAGTGCCGCGGCTCATGTTCGTTCGGGCAGGACGATGCTCGCCTGTATTGCAGGCGTGCACGTTCTCGATACACAGATACTTGTTTATTTGATGGTGTGTGGCTCCATGCTAGTATCAGGGATATAGTTTACTGAAACAGAAATAATCTGAATTTACACCGCTACCGCACCTTCACGGTGCAACACGTCATAAGGAAAATTTAACTATGCCTAAACTGATAATCTCAACTCTGCTGGTCTTGTTATTTTCAACTGCATCGGCGTTCGCTCAGGATCGCGCTGTTACTAATATTGCAGGTGATGTGTATCGTTTTCAAAACAAGCATCACTATTCAATTTTTGTAATCACTGAAAATGGTGTGGTCGTGACAGACCCGATTAACACCATAGCCGCTGCCTGGTTGCGCTCTGAGATTGGCAAGCTGACAGATAAGCCAATTACTCACCTTATTTACAGTCATAGCCATGGTGATCATGCATCCGGAGGCGCCGGGTTCGGTGAGGTTCCTAATGTTATTGCACAAAACAATGCTCAGGACGCTATCGACGGTGTTGTGCCTACCATGCGAATTGAAGAACCTACGGTGCTAAAAGTAGGTGGTAAAACCCTGCAGCTGGCGCCGTTGGGTCCCGGCCATGGAAATGATTTGATGGCCGTTGTTGTTCATCCCGAGAGCGTGGGTTTTATCGTCGATGCTGTGGCATCTAAACGTTTGCCTTACAGGGATTTTCCAAACGCAAATGTCGATGACTGGACTGATCAGGTTCGCAAGGTCGAGGCCCTGGATTTTGATATATTCGCTGGAGGACATGGCCCGATAGGCGTAAAGGAAGATGTAACTGCAGGGCGTATTTACATGGAGGAGCTTCGTGAGCAGGTACTGCAGGGTCTCAAGTCTGGTAAATCTGTCGATGAACTGGCAAGTAGTGTCACAATGGATAACTACAAAGACTGGGGCTCATATGATCAATGGCGTGAATTGAATGTGCGAGGCATGGCAAGACATCTTGATGCCGTCGGTGCGGTTGAATAGCGCCACTGTTTTTTGATCGCAATGATTACTTCAGAACTTCAGCTGGACTGAATTCACCCAGCGTGCGCAGGCAGACATTATCTGCCTTCGCGTTACCTGTATACCGAATCCAGAGCCAGCCATAAATGGCTGCCGCGTTAGTGAAAGGTTAGAAAAACAGATAACAGCACAACATCAAAACAGTGATACCGGATACAACCACAACGCTTAAATTTTTCTGTAAATACTTCACTTATCGATAAATTTTCTCAGGCCAAAGAATTGAAATCCATCTCTGGTGAACCGGAGGTATCGGCGCGAGCTGGTGGAGATGAATGCCTGTGACAATTTGTAACAACTGTTGGGCGTAGCGTCTGTCCTTACGAACTGTGTGTTGCTCACATTCTAGTGGCTTTATGAGCCGTTAGTTTTATCAGATGCTCAAGGCCTGCTATTTTTGTGTCGGCAGTCCATCTTTTCTCCACGCGACTATCCCGCCATCGAGATGTATGATCGATTCAAAGCCCAGAGACTTCAGGATTGGCAGACTTTTTCCACTTCTGACACCTGATCTGCAATGCACCAGCCAGGTGATGCTTTTATCGAGTTTGTCGAGCTTCTTTTTAAAACTGAATGAATAGTAGTTAATGTTGGTGGCATCCGTGAGGTGTCCACGGTTGTATTCAGGCCCTGTGCGCACATCAAGAATTCTGACAGACGGATACTTCTGCAATATTTCTGCAGCTTCTGTTGCATTGACATGACGAACTCCACCGAGGTCTTTGCCATAGGCTTCAATGCCGGGTTCAAGTGCAAACGCCGGGTGGGCTATAAGTGCCAGAAACAGTATTGACCATTTGCCAAAGAATGCGCCAATTATTGGGCTCACCATTGAATTCATATTTGCTCTTCCATATTCGCTTTGGATGATAAATTATTTTTACTGTTGACTCTTTTTTGTGCTGATGCCAAATATTCGAAACAGCGGGCAGAAGTTTATAAGTGCGGTGGCAATGAGTATAACGCTAACAGCCAGACCGACATAGCTCAGGGTGGAGGCCTGGCCTATGCCGGTAATAACCCAGGCGCCAAGGCCAACGCCCAGTACCAGTCTGATGATCTTGTCTGCTGATCCGACATTCTGAATCATGATTTTCTCCTGACTATGATTAACAATAAATGAATTGGGTAACTGAACCGAAGTTTGCCCGATGAATGCCGGCGGTTCGGTGACTTTGTCACCTTTAGATAACATTTATTGCTGTGCTAATCGTTGTCTTAGAAGTTCTTCATTCAGAATTTCAAGATGCCGGCGATGTTTTTTGATCACGCCATCTTGTTCGAAAATACCCAGGCGCCGACTGACAACCTCTCTGGCTGTGCCTATTTCGACAGCGAGCTCTTCATGAGTGATATGCAGCAAGCTTTCGTGCTGCCATTCACATCGTGCTAACAGGGCAGCTGCAAGCCGTTGATCGATACTGTACGTTGCCAACTCGCTGGTGCGTTGCATCATGGTGGCAAGTCGTTCAGAGAAACCATCGAAAACAAATTGACGGAAGGCTGAAGATTGTTCCAGCATTTCGGTGAAGTTCCGTTGCGGGAGTAGCGCAATTTCGATGTCGGTCTCGGCAATAGCCTGGGCTGAATAATTGTTACCACTCATGAGGCAGGAGGTTGTCAGCACGCAGGACTGTCCTTGATGAATGCGATACAGAGTCAACTGTTGTCCGGTAATTGACAAGAGTTCGACTCGCACTTGTCCTTCCAGCACCAGCACATAATGTTCGCAAGGGTCGTCAATAGTAAACAGCTGCGTGCCGCGTGGCAGATGTTGCGTCCTGCCGTGGCTTTTAATCTGGTTTGTGACATCCATTGAATTGCCATAGAGGTTTGTCGGTATGGCAGTTGTAGCATGGATTGCTCTTAAGTTATAAGTGCAACTGATGTTTGTATTCTGTGCAACTACCGAAGCCCGGGGTGCAGGTTGGCAGCCTGCAGGCTATACCGGCTCAAGCTTCGGCTTTAACTGAACTTGTTTTGGATGTTTATCCCGATCAGCTCGGCTGCATGTTCAGTGCTAATGCTTTTGTTTAGAACTTGCGTCGTCGTATTGCAAGTAGCCCGATGGCTAATAGAGAGAACGCGCCACCACCGCCTCCGCCACCACTGCCACCAAAGGTTGTTGGAAATTCGAGATCCGGTGTTACCACTGCGTCAACGCCGAATGGTACGCAGCTATCTGTTATGTTTGCCTGGCAGCCCTGGAATGCAATGTTTCTGGATGTGCCGCTTCCGGTTGGGAAACGCGTGATGAAGTTACCGTCTGAGTCAAATCTCAGAACCTCGTTCACAAAAGAAGTAACGTAAAAATCACCGTTACTATCGAATGCAATTCCCTGCGGAACAATACTTCTGCCATCACCAATGTCTTCGGAAAACAGTGAAGTGAGTAAATTTCCGTTTTGATCAAACTCGTATATACCCGTGTCACCGCCACCGGATGTTACCCATAGGGTATCGTCTTCGTCTATGGCAGCCGTGTTGGGGTCACGTGCTATTGCTAACTGACTTGAGAGTCCGGGGGCGGTAAAGTCAAAAAGAAAGTTTTCCTCGCTGTCGAATAAACTCGTTGACCCGGTTGATCCGGTAGATCCACCAAGCCTGTTGGATACCGCCAAACTGCCGTCTGCCAGAAAAGCTGCACCGTTTGCATCGATAAGATCAGGCGTGCTGAACCGTCGTTGCAGCTCACCGTCCTGAGTAAATACCATGATCTCATTGCCATCTGAATTACTGATATAAACCAGTGCATCGGCGGCATCTGCATCGACAGTTCTGAATGCCACACCTACTGGCTCATCGAAGTCTTCGTGTTGGAGCATGCGTAAAAACTCATGCGTATAATCAAAAATGAAAATCGCGTCGCTGTGCTCTGCTGCGACCCAGATATCACCGTTGGCGGGATTAAAGGCAATGCCGCGAGGGCCGTCCAGACCGGTTGCTGTGAAAATTTCCTGTACGGTACCATCAGGTGTGAATACAGCGATTTCATCGGTATTCCACAGGGAAACGTAGAGGTTGCCTGTCTTTTCAAACGGCAACAGCGCAGATGCCGTGCCTGACAGTGCAATTAACCCGGCAACCAGTACGATGCGGCAGTAGATTCCACAAAGGATTACATTAAATTTTCGCATTTCAACATTACTCGGTAAATACTTTTTGTGACGACAAATCTGTTAGTAGTCTAGTTCATCTGTCGGATAATAAGAGTGCAAATCGGTGTTTATCGTTGTCGTGATTTAAAAACAACTAATGCCGGGAAATATCTTGGTACTTCCTGTTGGTAGCGGCGGTACTCATCTGCGTAGATATTGCGTAGTTTGCGTTCTTCAAAAGATGTGCCGATCCACAAATACAACGTGCCCGGCAGGGCTGTACAGAGACCGAAGCTGGATACTGCACCTCCCCATAAAACCAGTAAAGCCCCTGTGTAGAGCGGGTGGCGTACCCATTTGTTCAACAGGCGTCGTTGTAGTGGTTCGTTGAATGATGTGCTGACCCTCTCTTTGTTAACTATCTGGGTTATGCCGGAAAATCGTCCGATATCATATGCCGCCAGAGCCACTGCCAGTACCATGATGCCGACCAGCTGTACGCTCACAGTAGCGACAACAGCAGCTGTGCTTTCCAACAAGTGGAAACGGGTATCGCTTAGTAAAATTCTTCCTATATAAAGTACAGCAATAATTTTGATTGCGGCCAGTAAGTTGTAAGTCAGCCTGTAGTAACAGCCAAGAAATACTTCGAGCTTTAGCTGTATGAATTGTCTTGCCAGTATTGAATGTATTACAGCGAAAGCCAGCCAGCAAAGAGCGTAAATCAACAGGCTCATCTACTGACAACTTGATTTGAATAATGAACAGACGTCCTGACTATCAGCTTAACCATGTCCATCACTTTACAATAAGAAACATCTGTGCAAAAAAAACCCCGCAAAAGCGGGGTTTTAATTGACCTTGCATCAGTCAGCTTCTAACCACCCAGACCTTTGAGGGTTTCCATCATTGGTCCGACGACAGGTTCGATAACGCTCCAGGCACCTTCATTGCCCTGAAGTTTCTCAATCATTGGTGAGAGAGTTTCCGTGCCTTTGCCGATTACACCGCCGGCCGCACTCTTAACGGTGTCATCTGCACCGGAAAGCATGCTGCCCAGGCCATCGAGTGAAGATTTGGCTTCTTCAAGCTGTGGTAGTGCTGCAGTAGCGCTCTCTGCGTCGGTAATTCCACCGAGTGTTTCAGCGGTTGACCCAAACAAGTCATTGAACTTGCCGGAAAGCTCACCGCCAGCGCCTGCGACTGTATCGGCCGCCGAGCTTGCAGCATCGGTTGCCTGATCGGCTACATCTTTTACAGCCAGGGTTTTGAAGCCAAACCAGGCCAGCACGGCAAGCGCGATTGGCAGTAACCACTTCCAGATGCCTCCACCGCTCTTGGCTGGCTGTTCGTAACTGGCACTTGTTGAATTGCTGCCAGTAGAACTGCCTGCGGCGGGTCGATAGGCCGCGTCTGATGCACTGCGAGCAGTTGAGGTTGCGCCGCGTGCTGCATTACCAGCGGCATTACGGGTACTGTCTACTGCGCCGCCAACTTTGTTTCCGGCTGTATCAACTCCTCTCTCTACTGCACGGCCGGCTGAGCTTGCAGCTCCACGAGCTTTATCTGTGGCATTGCCTGCAACGTT
Organism: uncultured Granulosicoccaceae bacterium; assembly: GCA_964550655.1. Lineage (GTDB taxonomy): Bacteria > Pseudomonadota > Gammaproteobacteria > Granulosicoccales > Granulosicoccaceae. The sequence continues at coordinate 22,472 of CAZKAQ010000013.1, read as the reverse complement.
GCGTGCTGTTCCGGCAGCTGAGCCAGCTGCACTCTTAGTAGCGTCGACTGCGTTACCGGCAGCGCCGGTAACTGCGCGTCCTGCATTGGCAGCGGCCCCGGTAGCCCTGGATGCAGCCCCACGAGCAGCATCGCCAGCTGAGCCTGCAA
>CAZKAQ010000013.1:0-22223 GCA_964550655.1 uncultured Granulosicoccaceae bacterium | reverse complement strand
TGTTACCGGCAGTTCCTGCGGCAGCACTGGCAGCACCGCTCACCGCCCCGGTAGCGCTGGATGCAGCACCACGAGCAGCATTGCCGGCTGAACTTGCCATGTTACCGGCAGTTCCTGCGGCAGCACTGGCAGCACCGCTCACCGCCCCGGTAGCACTGGATGCAGCACCACGGGCAGCATTGCCGGCTGAACTTGCCGCGTTACCGGCCATGTTACCGGCCGCTCCGGCCGCACCTCGAGTTGCAGCTACAGCACCTGCCGCCGCTGCGCCTGCTGTTGCAGCAGCACCGGCTGCTACTTTACCGCCCGAGAAACCACCGCCGTGTTGTCTGGCTTCTCCGAAACCGGATGCTTCGAGTTGACTTAACATGCCAGCAGGCATTGCCGCTGAAATGTTGCTGCCCTGGCTCTTGAGCATGCTGGCAAGTCCTGTTGCGTTGAGACTGTCTGAGTCAACCTTACGTTTCAGCTGACCGACTACCATAGGTGTCAGCATGCCAAGTAATGAGCCTGCTGAGCCCTTGCCAAGACCGGTGTGTCCTGCGAGTCCGCTGATCATGGTGGTGACGCCGCTGCTGCCGAGCATTGCGCCGAGGCCGCGAGTACCCGATTCGATCAGCTCTGATGACTGATTGCTGCCGATCATCGCCCCGATGTTGTCTGTCACAGAGTCGTCTTGTCGATTGACAACGTTAAGCAAAGCATCAGCGCCGTTTGGATCCTGAGCTGACTCACCGATTCCTGCCAGCAGCGTAGGAAGTGCACTGTCCAGAGCACCACGGGTCTTGTCAGGGCTTTCACCAAGCAGACCTCCGATCTGGCCAACCAGTTGATCGCTGATCTGACCTTTGACCATATCCATAATATTAAATGACATATAAAACCCCTCAGTGGTTGTGCGACTCCCGAAGTAACTGTTTGACACTTCAATGTAACGATTATGGAACAGTTACTGTGCGGGTTGTTTCTTATACGATTGGTTTCTGCTTGCGATCAACAGCCGTTGATACCTTGCAGTGAAGCTCGCGCTGATGTTCACTTTAAACGGGTGTGCGAGTGACGCAGGCTTAAAACCGAAGAGCGATTATATCACTGAATTGAGGCTATCGGGATTAGAGACGATGTAAAACACTTAAACGTAAGCATTGGCGGTAACTGAGAGTTTTACAACAGATTTCAAGCGGCCGAGGGCTTGTTGAGGTTGGCGTTGACCGTAGCTTCACGTGGGGCGAGTTGATACTCGAACTCCGTCGATGTAAGTGGCTTTGAGAATAAAAAGCCCTGACCTTTGTGGCATCCGAGTTTCTGCAGGCAGTCTGCCTGATTCTCTGTGTCAATGCCTTCGGCGATGACGCGCAGTCCTATCGCTGATGCGATATCGATAGCGCCTTTGACAATTGCCATGTCACGCTCGTCGTTTAATAGCTCGCTGACGAACGACTGATCAATTTTTACCGAAGACGCAGGCATGTTCTTCAAATAATGCAACGACGAATACCCGGTACCGAAATCATCGAGTGATATATTGAATCCATGATTTCTTAGTTGAGCCAGTTGATGGCGCCCGGCTTCCAGATGTTTTATTGCAACCGTTTCTGTCAGCTCGAGCGCAATGCTGTGTGGCTGTAGATTCATATCGCGTGCGATAGAGGCAATGGTGTAGGCAAAGTCCTCGGCTTCAATTTGTCTGGCCGACAAATTCACCGACATAACGAAATCATTCAAGTGGTAACGGGATTGCCAGTCCTTGAGTTGTTGCATGCTATTTTTCAGCACCCACATTCCAACTTCGTTAATGTCGCCGTACATTTCAAGTATTGGTACCAGTTCTGCGGCTCCGAGGTGTTCGGGACTGTCTGCAATCCAGCGTAGCAGACATTCGCAGCCGGTAATCTCGCGGGTTTGCAGATCTACAATAGGTTGAAATGCGAGACTGAAAATTTCCTCAGGCGGTTTGTTTTTCAGCGTGTTTATAATCTGCCTTTGTCTGTTCAGTGCTTCTTGTTGCTGGTCAGACAAAAGAAATACCGAGCCGCGTCTGTGTTGTTTTGCCTGAAACAATGCCTGATCACTGAGCTTGAACAGATCGGCTATGTCGATTGCATCAGCGGCTTGCACTGCAGCACCAACAGTGCAGGTAATGTTTAGAGTATTCTTCTGATAGTGAAGCGGGTGGGCGACGGCGCGTTGTATTCTGTCAATAATTTCCTCTGCATTTTTCGGTGAGGTTAAATCACATAGTACGATAGCGTAACGATCAGCATCGAGCCTGCCGAGCTGATCTTCGCTTCTCAGTTCATTGCCAATGCGATCTGCAATTTCTCTAAGCACTGCGTCTCCTGCAAAGTAACCGAAGACATCATTAATCTGCTGAAAGTAATCAAGGTCTAGAATTGCCAGTGATATAAATTCGTTACTTTTGTTGTTTGCCTGGTAGTGCGACAAAAACTGTGTAATTGATTTTCTATTGGATGTTTCTGTTAGAGGGTCATTGTATTTGAGTGTGTCGAGCTGATCGTCCTTTAGTTGTAACTCTCCGACAACCTGGTTTGACTGGCTTATCAGTCGGCTGTGAACAAGCCAGTGATAGAGAAGCGCCCAGATAAAAAAAGCCGGTATGCTGGCTATGGCTGCGAGCTTGAGTATTCTATTGTTTTTCGGTGGCGACATATCAAGTTCATTGACTACTGCTTGCAAGCCACTCAACAGTGTTGAGTTTGCTAATCTTTCAATCGGGTTGTTTATCGCGTCGCTGGTTCGTCCGCCGATTTTTTCTATGCGGTTATGCAGCTGGTAGGGCAATTCGTGATAAAGCACGTGAAGTTGTGGCCAGTGTTCTTTGTTTTGGTAGTCTTCAAAGCGGGGCTGAGTGGCTATCCAATGCAGTTGCCATAGTGCAGCGGCATTTTCCTGTGCACCGTTTTCCAGCAGCATTGTTGCTGTGTGGACCTGTTGGTATGCGTTTGAAAGTCTATCGTTATGTAGCTGATCACTGTGCCACAGCAGCCGCAGGATCGCAGCACTTGCCAGCAGCATCAATACCAGTAGCGTCATCATTACCTGATGTGCAGACGAGGATGTCCGGAATCTAAGCGGCCGTTTAATGGAGGAGAGCAGTTGCATGGACTATAGGCTGTTGCTTACAGCTAATCTACACTATCTGCGAGTTCCATACCATTTTTGCCACAGTGAGCGTTTTTGGCAATTTTTCAACGATACCCCGGTTACTCAAAGGGGATACTCAAAGGACAGGCAGAATCGGTAACAGATGCGGTATGCAGACTTTTTACTGCGTTGATTCCCCCGACTGCAGGAGAATTGGCTTGAGTGCTTCACGCCAATGGGCGGCTTTGCTTTCAACGGAAAGCATCGCCATTGCCGGGCTACTGGAAGGCAGGCTTACCAGGGTATAGCGCTCAGGCGCTGAAAGGCAGGGCAGGGCAAGTTTGCGAAACCATTTTTCAGCGGCCTTACCATTAAAAGCGATTATTTTTATCGTTGGGTATTGTTGTAAAAGGTTTTCAAAATCGTTGCACTGAACAGAATTTTTGTCGATATTTGCATCGAGGCTTCCTGGTCTGTGGCAGTACTTTAAGGAATCCCAAAGTGCGATCTTGTTGTTATCAAGAATTTGCAGACGCTCGGTGTAGGTTTCTATGCTGCCGCCAAAAATCGACTGTAGAATCTTCCAGAATGCGTTCTGACGATGCGCGTAGTATTGGTGTGCTTCAAGTGATGCGACGCCGGGCATAGAGCCGAGAATCAGGCACACAGCTCCTGCCGGCGTTACCGGATCAAAAGACTGCAGCAGAACTTCACCAACCAATGGTACGGTACATTCTTTAGTTCGCGAAAGAAGTTATGAGCCAGCCGGTTCACTTAAACGACGAAAGTAATCGGCCGTCTGGTTGTCAAAACCATCCGGGTCTGCAACGCGTTGCTTTGAGCGTGTCACCTGAAAGTCTTTGCTGTCGTTGTAGATTTGTAGTTCCAGTTGCTCGAGTTGTCGAAGCAGCAATCTGACATTCGCCTCAATGCGTCGATTGTTCTCTGAGTCGTTACCGATTTGCAGTTGTTCAGTTACTGCGTTGAGATCTTCAATAGTCTGTTCAGACAGCTCGCCTGTCAGCTCATTGCCAAGGCCCTGTAGCTGCCTGATCGATTCTTCAATTAATTGAACCTGATCGTTGTTGACCGGAATATCAGTGTCCGTTGCCTGAGCATTGTTCGGCCTCCAGCTGGAAGAGCCGCCAAGTCGACCACCTGACTGAGAGTTTCCCTGACTTTGCGATTGTCCCTGGCTACTGCTTTGGCCTTCACCCTGTCCCTGTTGCTCGCTTTGCGAGTTGCCCTGGCCTTGTTGATCGGAGTTGCTGCCATCTTGTTGAGAGCTGCCCTCAAGTTGTTGTAGTTCTGCGGTTTGCTCACCGCTGCCTTCGCCGCCCTGAGCTATGGCTTCTGCTAATGCCTGACGCAGTTGTTGCACAGCACGTGTGGCATCGGCAACCGTGTTTTCTGATTCATCATTGAGACCGGTTTCTGCAGCGGCCAGTGAAGATGATTCAAAAAGGTCAGTTTGCAGATTTTGCAGTGCGTTATTTATACGTTCTTCACGCAGCGCTGCCTGAGGTGCCAGGCCTTCTTCGATCATGTCACCGGAGATACCCATCAGCTCTGCAAGCTGGTTTCTGTCAAGTTCTTCAAGTGTCTGTTCAAGCCGCTCAGTCGTCAGCGGTGCCTGCTCGGCAAATCGTTTCGTTGTCTCTGTGATATCGTCACGGATTGATTCAAGCTCTCGCTGGAATTGTCTTTTGGTCTCTGCCAGACGTTGCTCTTCGCGTTGATCAAGACCGCTCTCGAAACGGTTCTGTTCTCGTGCTTCTATCGCTCGTCGCATTGCTTCGCGGAGCTCTTGTGATGTTTGCTGCTGTCGTTGACTGAGATCACGAACAGCATCTGATGCATCAGTCAGTTGTTGTTGTAATTCCTGCTGTCTTGCTTCAGCGGTTTGTTCAAGTGACTGGCGCAGTCTCTCGCTGGCGCTTTGCATTGCCTGGCGGCGTTCTTCCGGAGTCATGCTGGCGGCATTTTGTTCCAGTTCATTGAGCTCATTGATGGCTTCCTGCAGATTTTGCATTGCCTGTTGAGATTGACTGCCCTGACCGCCGCTGGATTGTTGTGACTGCTGACCGGATTGCCGGCCTTGTTGTTCATCACCTTGCTGTCCCTGTTGTCCCTGCTGTTGTTGATTGGATGCTTGCTGGTTGCGTTGCAGTTCTTCCAGTTCGCGCTGCAGTTCTTCAAGGTCTCGCTTTAGTTTTTCCTGCTGCCATCGTTCGGCTTTTGTCTGTTCTTCTTTTCGCGCTGCAGCCTCAGCAAGCTTCTGCTGTCTTTCTGCCAGCTCTTTGAGTTTTTCAAACGCATCGTCAGATCCAGCCTGCTGCTGACTATCCTCTGGCACGGAGTCCGGTGTTTCGTACTGGTTTTTGGCGAGGTCCATTTCCAGTTCATACATTTCTGCCATGTCCTGACTGGCGCCACCACCTCCGCCACCACTGCTGTTGTTCTGATTAATAGTGATATCGTTGAATATGGACTCGGCGCGTTTTAAATACTGTAGTGCACGCTGTTGATGTGCGACGGCTTCTTCAAAGCTTAAGCGCGAAAGCGCCTCAGCGGAGGGTTGCATCGATTCTGCGGCTTCTATCATGAACTCTACAAAACGTGCAACGTCGGGGTCTTCGTTAAGCAGTTGTCTTGCTTCTGCACGCTGTGCGAGTTTGTTTGCCTGATCAGCCAGTGTGCTTTGTAAATCAGACAGCAGCGTAGCAGTGTCCGCGGGATCTATTAAGGGTGATCCTTCACCTTTGCTGTCACGAATGAGATTAAAGGTGGATACCAGAATCTCTTTTTGTCTTTGAGATATCTCCTGCTCCTGTTGCTGTTCACTGCCACCGCCGCCACCGCCCGACTGCTGCGACTGGGTAAACCTTCGTTCAAAAGGTCTGACATCTATGAACATCATGTCTGTCGATACGGTTTGTTCACGATCTGTTGCTTCAGCGTAGTAGCTGATCAAATCGCCAGGTAACAAATGACCACCGGTTTCGCTGTAGAATTCTTCCAGCATAAAGAGATGTTCAAATTCGTTTTCTTCGTTTAACGCAATTTGTTGCCACGCTGAGCCATTGACAGAATAGTTAAGCGTGACTGTCTCAATGGAAAAATCATCCTGCGCCTCTACCGAAACAGAAACTTCCTCAATAGGTGTTGCACTCCAGTCGCTACCCGGCAGACTGAAAGCAACTGTAGGTTTGGCATCTTCAACAATCGTTATGTCGTGTTTTGGCGAGAGCGGTATTTGTGCATTGCCCTGAAGCTCAACAAGGCTGTACTCGCCGTCGTTCTCTACAGTGATGCTTGCCGTGTAGGTGTTATTGGCGGATTCTGTAGCGGTCACTTCAGTGTTGTCGTGTAACGCTGCGGCAGCTTCTAACGGCTTATCGGTTTGAAAAGTAATATCGACCCGCGTGCCGGCTACTGCGCTAATGGATGTAGCATCGTCGAACTGTGCCGGTTCGGCACCGGTCCACTCGGGATAAATGTATTCATGTGATATGGAGGTGATTCTGGCCGGGATAACCACATCGACGCTTGCATGTTCGCTCTCTGTGAATGCAGCGCTGACGTAGTATTCAACGGGTTCACTGACGCCATAGAGGGTGAAGGAAAATGATCCGTCAGCCTCGGGGCTCATGGCGACTTTCTCCCATTCAGCATTGTCACTGTTGCTTTGTCTGACATACAGATCTGCAAAGGCTGATTCGTAACCGTTCAGTACTGCTGTAACGAGCAAACTGTCACCGATGCGAATTTTAGTATCGCCCGGTGCAATGGCAATGGAGCGTTCCGGCAATATGTCACTGACAAACCAGCCCATCCAGAGTTGTTTCATACTTGCTCGCCAGTCAAGCGGGAGTGCGGTGAACATCCAGCCAGCCAGGACAATCATGCCGACGCTTGCGAACACCGGTCCCATGACTTCAGAAGTGGGAACAACTTTACTAACCGGACTGCTGGCTGCAGCCCTTGATGCGTCCTTTGCAAGTAAACCGATAAATGGCGAGTTGACGTTGCGTCGTTTCATGTCGAGGTAAGTATCTACCCGACCGTTAAAATCCGGTACTGCATTTTCCAGCTCATCTGCGCCGGCTGTCTTTTTGAAGCGTTGGTATGGTTTCCAGAGCACCGCAATAAACAGCACAACGGGCAGTATTAAAAGAGCAGCACGCGCCGGATAATATAACCAGTTGGAATCTGCAAGCGAGTTCTTCAGAATCGCTGTTAATAAAGAAACCGTCAGTACAGAGAAAGTCACTGCGGCTAGTGCGGTGAAGATAATCCTGAGTTTGAAGCGGCGTCTGAACTTAGTCAGATAGCTGTCGAATTCCTTACCGTGATTTCTACGATTTCTGCGCTGAACCATGCTAAGCCTCTCTTCGTATCCACAAGTGTCGGTGGCTGTACAGAGACTCTAACAGAGTCAGCAGCAATAACAGTGGAAGTAGCCACATCCAGAAGTTTTTCCGGTTTTTAGTTGATGCCGGGTTCGAGCTGGACTCCCCGGTGTTTGAATTGACGACTGCGTTGGTAGCAACCTGTTGCCAGCGCTCTATGGTGGCGTCATCAATGGTGGTAATGTCGGATTCCAGCGGTTCGACGTTGACGACAATAGATTGTGTTCCGGCAGAACTGCGCAGTTCATAAATGCCCGCCTGGTCGAGTCGGAGTGCAGCTCTTTCGGAGATGCCTGAAAGATCTCGCAGTGAATTGTCGTCAGGGTCTATCAGTTGCGCACCGGCGGCAACAGAGACAATGTCGCCGATGGAACGGTAAAGTGCAGTGCTTGTATCGCCGCCGAGAAAGTCGACTGCCTGCATCATAAATGCGACGAATACCGATTCTGTCGGCAGGTCGGTCCACTCCGGATTCAGTGCAGTTGCCAGTAACAGGATTTTGCCTGAGCCCATGCGCTTTTCTACCAGAAAAGGCGATCCGTCTGACAGCTCGATGATATTTCGATCAGTAATGCCGGTCTTTATGCTGTGGTGAGACAAAACAGAAATCGCACGCCAGTTGTCCAGAAGATTTGTTGTTACCTGATGCGATGCGTCAATTGAACCGACACTTGCAGTTGTTCTGATTGCCGGCCCCGCGTTGTTTATGCCCAGAAGAGATGCAGCGCCGCTGCTATGTGGTTTATCACTAAGCGCAATCAATGCATTACCACCGTTAGTGATGTATTCGCGCAGGCGAGATGCCGTGCGGTCTGTAATCACCGACGCATCCGGTACCACAATCAAACTGCCTGCATCAGTTGATGCAAAGCGTGCAGCATCGGTCAGTTTTGCACTAAAGCGCGGATTTGATTCAAGTGCTGCTTTGACATAAATATTGGCAACTGATGGCTGAACGTCACTCGTGAGCAGTGTGATTTCAGAGCGTTTCTTTTCCGGTAAGGGTAGTAGCCAGGTGTTGTCATCAGAGAGCTGGTCTTGTGGTTCCAGCCGCAGTTCCAGCGGTGACTCGGCATTACTAATATCGATATTACTGAAACGATGAACCTCGGTTTGATCATCATTGACGTCGAGCGCAGCACTGGCAAGGGTAGCGCCGTTTGCGGTGACAGAAACGGTGTAGTTGCCGGCATCTCCGTAGTTGTTAATGACAGCAACCACATTGGCATTGTTGTCGCGAAAGTGTTCTATTTTTCCTGTGACAGACGCATTGCTGTCACTGTCAGAGGCAGTAGAGTAGACGTTTATTTTTTGTATCTTATCGACAGCCAGTGAAGTGAATCGCTCAGGCATGGCTGTGGCTTGTGCATCTGTGATGATATGCAGGTGATTATTGAGGTCACCAGTATCGTTGGCTGCGGCAACGACCACGCTGCTTATACGTCCATAGTCGAGCCTGGTGTTGCCTGGTGTAAGTGTGCCAAGTTGCTCACGTGCCGAGTCTATGTTGTCAGTCTGCTGTTGATTCTGCACAAACTGGTCAGATGCCGAGATGACTACTGCTTCGTCACTGTCAGCTGCACTATCAAGTATGTGATTCGCGGTTTCAAGTGTACGTTGCCAGCGAGCGTCGATCTTCTGCGACAATGAAGTATCGATCACCAAAATGTGGCGGGTGGCACCGGTACTGGATGATTTGAATTTTTCTACTATCGGTTCGGCAAAAATAAAACATAACAGTGCCAAAAATAGAAGCCTTAGTGCAAGAAGAAGCCAATAGCGTGTGCGTCTTCTGCTGCTCGACGGGCTTTGATCCGGGTCAAGAAAGCGGGTCGAGCCGAAATCACGTTTGGGTGGATTGCTCGCGTTCAGGCGATGCAGCAACCAGGGGATCAGTGCCGTTAACAACCCGAGCAGAAACAGCGGTGCCACTAAGCTCACGATTTTAACTCCGTGGCAGGTTTGTTACCAGGTCGCGTGTTATGTGCAGTGATACTCATCATTAACTCAGCGTCTCTGTTGCCTGAGCATAAGGTACTTGTGCAGTATCTCGTTTAGCGGCTCATTCGTGATGCAGCTGGTATAGCTAATACCGTGGCGCAAAGCCTGGTTACTCAGTGCGTCAATATGCGCTTTTATTTTCTGCGGATATTCACGCTGCAGATAGTCGGCAGAAACGTGGACTTCTTCCCCGGTTTCTACATCGCGCATTGCGCTGGCTGACCTGAAAGCTTTGACATGCTCTGCCGGCTGGCGTTCACTCGGATCTAATAGATGAAATAACGCAACCTCGTGACCGCGCTGCACCAGTGGTTGTAGTTGGTGTGTGAGTTCTTCAGGATCACAGTAGAAATCTGATATAAAGACCACGATTCCGCGTTTGGTTAAGGTTGCTGCGAGGTGTTGAATCTGGCTGCTGAATTCGGTTTCGTGGTTGGCTTGTGTTTTTTCCAGTAGTGCAAGTGTTCTGTACAAAGTATCCGGATGCGCAGAGGGTGGAATTTTGCCGCGCACTGATTCATCAAACAAGGTCAGGCCAATAGCATCGTGTTGCTTGCGCGCAAGGTACGCCAGCGATGCACAGATATATTTACCGTACTGAATTTTACTGATTTCCTTGCTGGAGTAGGCCATAGAGCCACTGACATCCAGTACAAGATTGATGATGGTATTGGTTTCACCGATAAAGCGTTTTATATAAGTGCGGTCGGTTCTTGCGTAAACATTCCAGTCAATAAAGCGCGGGTCGTCGCCGTCATTGTAGGCGCGATACTCTGAAAACTCCTGACTGAAACCGAAAAACGGCGAGCGGTGTAGTCCGGTAAAGTAGCCTTCTACAACAGACTTTGCCACCAGCTCCAGAGTCGACAGGCGTGCCAGTACATCCGGCTTTAGCAGGCGTGATGCTCGTGATGCGTTATTGTCCGGCTTATTCATTGAGACATTCTATGCGGTGGTTCAGGCTCAAAAGTTGATCTATCCGAGTGACTGGACAGCATCACCGAGAATATCTTCCATGCTGACACCGTCAGATTCTGCAAAATAGTTGAGCAGTACACGATGGCGCAGCACGGGTGCTGCCAGTGCGTTTATGTCTTCAACCGTAACGTGATAACGGCCATGCATTAATGCGCGTGCTTTGGCAGACAAGGTGATAAAGAGTGTTGCTCTGACACTGGCGCCAAATTTGACGTAGCGTTTCACCAGTTCAGGTGCACGTACATCAATAGGTCGCGTCGAACGCACCAGATCTACAGCGTGCTTTGCTACAGATTCCGAGATCGGAACCTGTCTTACCAGTTGCTGGAAGCGCATGATTTGCTGCGCGTCAGTGCAGGGCGTTGGTTGCGGGGTCTGATGATCACCGGTGAATCTTGCAACCACTTCAAGCTCATCTGCAGTTGGCAGGTAATCGAGTAAAATGTTGAACAGAAATCGATCAAGCTGCGCCTCGGGCAATGGATAGGTACCTTCAAGTTCCAATGGATTTTGCGTTGCGAGTACAAAAAACGGTTGTGGCAGCTGATGCATATTGCCGCGAACAGTTGCGGAGTTTTCCTGCATCGCTTCAAGCAGAGCTGCCTGTGTCTTTGGCGGGGTACGGTTGATCTCATCCGCCAGAAGCACGTTGGTAAAGATAGGGCCGGGTACGAATGTCCAGTTGCGCTGGCCACTGCCATCTTCACTGATGATGTCGGTACCAGTGATATCAGTCGGCATCAAATCAGGTGTGAACTGTATGCGGTTGTGTTGCAATCCCAGTGCTTCAGACAAGGTTCTGACCAGTAGTGTTTTAGCTGTGCCCGGCATACCTGTGATTAAACAATGCCCGCCTACCAGCAGGGTGATCAGAAGGTGCTCTACCACATCGTCCTGTCCGACCACGACGCGGCCGACCTGATGTCGAATGTCGTCAAATACGTAGCGAAAGTCGCTAACTTCCTGCGCGGCTGACTCGGTCAGTGAGGAATTGTCTGTCATGAGGAGTCTCCGGTTAGTTCCACGAGCAGGTCCTGCGCTTCCCTGAAAAACGGGGCATATTCGAGCGCTTGAAGAACGTTTCGTGTGGCACGTTTTTTATCGTTAAGGTTTTTATAAGCCTGGGCCATTTTCAAATACGCAACTGATTTGTCGTGCGGATCAAGGCCCAGCAGTGATTGAAATTCGCGTATTGCCGCTTCGTTGTCGCCGCGGGCAAGATAGTCATTGCCGAGCTTCTCGTGCAGGTCAATATTGTTCGGGCTGACCCAGTTGATTGCTTCAAGCACTTCAATGGCTTTATCGGTGCGTCCATTATCACGCAGTCGGTGTGCAAGCTGGTGCAACATGTCCGGCTGGTAGCCGCCGTACTCAAACCAGGTTTCCAGCGCCGAGACCGCCTTGTCTATGTTGCCGCTTGCTTCATAGGCGTCATGCATGGCGAGCCAGGTGCTGCCGCTTGCCACGTATTCCGGGTATATTTCGTTAGCCTGATTGGCAAGGGCGATGACAGTAGCCCATTGTCTGCTCTGTGCCGCATTGTTCATACTGGAAATTAATTCTTTCCAGGTATCGAACTGTTGAATAAAGTTGCCGAAGTTCATCTCGATATAATTTGTCAGATTGCGGTCGAGTTCTTCTGTGCTGATGCCAAGCACAGTACGTACTGCTTCAGTTGTGTTCTGACGTTTTTCATATTCAACCAGCATTTCGGTCAGTTTGTCGTGACCCCAGAATTCACTGATCATGGAGCAGATCAGTCCGGCCTGCATATAACTGACATTCACCTGATTAGGGTAGGTAGGTCTGACAAAGCCGCTATCCAGATCTTTAACCGGCAGTAGTTTGTCTTCTTTGATGGCCTGAAATACTTCAATCGGGATATGCCTGCCGGCCAGCGGGCCGGTAGACCATTCTTCATATACAGATACGCCCTCGGTGAACCAGCGTGGCATACGGTGATTTGATTTCTTGATAGTGAATATATGTGCAAGCTCGTGCCACAAGGTACTGCCCCAATGAAACTCACCGGGTGCTCTGGCCGAAGGGCTGTCCATGGCTATCAGATAACCAAAAGCCACACCCAGCAGACCAACTCCTGGTGTGCTTACAGTTCTGACGGCAAAATCGTCGTGACTGGGGAAAAGTTCAACAATAAGTGGTTCCTGCGGTGCGAAGTCATAGCGTTCGGAAAACGACTTGACCGCTTTAAGAGTGAGTTCCTCGACATAGGGTGAGAGATATTTAGCTTCACTCTTGTGTAGTCGCATCACGACAGGCACGGTATTGTCGCTGGTGTCACTCGGTAGTCTGAAAGTTGCGATCGTATCGAGGTCTTTATACTCTTCGAGTGTGTCCAGCAGTTTGAGCGTGTTGACTGTGGCAGTATCGTACGGGTCGCCGCTGTAGGCTATCTCGAGGTGCTTTTTTGCACCTTCTATATCGTTTAAGCGCAACAGGTTGATACCGAGCTGTGAGTGCGCACTCCAGTGCGTTGGTTGTACTTCAACTGCTTTTTGCAGCACGTCAACCGCTTCAAGATAGCGATAGTTAATCAAATGATAATGTGCCGGTACATAGAAAACATCACCGTAAGCCGGGCTTATCTCAAGTGCCTTTTTAGTCCATTCGCTGTCTTCTATATCATTGAGCATATCGGCTGATGCTTTGAGTGCATAGATATCCAACGGTACGATGTCATTTTTCTCTGCACTGTTAAGTGCACGGTCCAAAAGCTCATCTGCCTGATCGAGATTGCGTGTTTCAAGCGAGAGTCTTGCCATCATGAGCAATGCTTCGACATTGTCCGGATGCTCGGTGGCGATTTCATTGAGTAGTTTGCGTGCCTCTGCACCGGGTTGTGAGAGAAGGGCTGCGGCAAGCCCTGTTTTGGCATGTGTTAAGTCAGGATCAATTAATAAAGCTTCACGGAACAGTGGTGCGGCACTACTTGGTTGATGGGTGCTCAAAAAAAGTCTGCCCCAACGAGCGCGTACATGCGGGTTGCGTGGTTGTGCCTGTACCGCTCTTCTGAACAATTCGTTTGCTTGTCTGGTGTTGCCAAGGGCCCACGCTGCTTCTGCTGCCACATGTAGCGAAGCGTGGCTTTTCAGTGGTGTATAACAACTAATAGCTGCTTCAATGTTGCCACGATCGTAGATGCGGTCACATTCGAGCAGTTGTTGATCCCGGTTGGGATCGTATTCTTCGGCGCTGGCGGGCAGGGTAATTAACAGCAACAGAGTTGCTGCACCCAGTTGCTCTGCAAAGTTTCTGCAAAGCGATTTTTTGGCTGGAGTCACTGGTTTTATAGTCATGATCAGTTTCCTGGTTGACCGCTTGCAGTGTCGATCTGATTCTGTACTTCTGATAGCTTCAGCATCAGGCCCTGCAAAGTATCAAAGTATTCATCCTCATCGAGATCTTCTTTACGAGAGCGCAGGATGTTAATTTGATTGGCAAGTGTTTCTCTGTTTGCAAGCAAGTCTTCCGGCACGTTGTCCTGGGCCGCAAGTAGATTGCCGTAACGGGCAACTTCAAACGCCTGCGCATTTTCACCTTGTAGTCTTGCGTGTTCCGGCGCCAGAAGTTTTTCAGTTTCAAAAAATCCTTCAACTGCGCGGTTAGCGTAGTCGAACATTTCCTGTGCCGTTATGCTTTCGTTTTTGTCTGTGTCTGCAACCGGTGTGGTGATGCCTTCGACCATATACTCCGGAAACATCACGGCGGTTTTTTCGCGGCCGTTTTTGGTTGCTGTAATGACGACTCTTTGCCCAACGGTTTGATTGCCTGTATCAAGTACTTCAAGCAGCGCGCCGCTTGAACTGGTTGCAGCAACCACAAGCTGCTGACGGGCTTTAATTTTATTTAACAGATCAGCGAGTTCTATCGCATTGATATCAGGGCCGGGTATATTGAATTTGTATAACCTGCCGTCGAAGCTGCCATGGCCTATAAAGTAGGCGCTGAACTGGTTTATATCATTGCGAGTGGCAAGTGCATCAAACAGTGCAGTAATAATCTCTTTTTTGGCAGCTGAGCCTCGCAACAACATAACGTCTGTCTCTTTTAAGGCAATCTGTTTTGCCGAGTCTGCGATTTTCGTAGCGTAGTCGTCGAATTTTTCTGTAAAGTCATCGCTGCCACCGAGTCCGCTGATGACCACGGTAACATTCGCGGCGTTTAAGTGAGTAGCGGTGAGCAATGATCCTGCAATGATCAGTGCTTTAATGATTTTTGCTTTTGATCTGATCATAGTCGGCCCCAGAACAAGCGCAGAATCCACTCGAATAGCTTGAGTCCAATCAATAACAGAAAGAACAGTGGTGCATTCCACAGTGGTAGTGATTGTTCGCGAACTATACCGCTTCGACTGGTGCGCAGTGTCTCGGCTATATCGGTTGCATTGTCGATGTTGAAATAGTTGCCGTTGGTGGTTGCCGAGATGCGTTTTAACAGTGTGTCGTTTTGGGCTAGCGCGAATTGTTCTGCGATGCCATCCTCGCGATGTATCCACTGGGTAATAGCATTAACCTCTGTGCCATCTGCCTGTTTGGCGATAAAGTCAATTTGCCAGCTGCCGGTTTGTGGGGCATTTGCGGTTGCTGAATAGACGCCGGCTTCGTCGGCAAGCGGTTTTAGTCTGGTGCTGTTTTGTGTGCCATCAGGAGAGATCAGCACGGCATCGATAACACCGTTGGGCATCGGGCTGAATTCTTCGTCGAACAATTTTGTTGTTAAAGTGATGAGCTGTTCATCGTTATAGATTTGCCGGTCAGTACGCGTCTGCATTTGTTGCGGAGCACCGGCTGCTGCCGAAGTAAGCAGTTGGCGCCAGAAGATTTCATGGCGTTGATCTTCAGAAGGTAATTGCATCTGCCAGCGCCATGTGCCACTGGTAGCCAGTACGTATGAGTTTCCGGCACCGTATCGTTGGTGGATTAACAGCGGGACTTCTTCGTTTTGGGCAGTGGCTGTCAGAAGAATGTTTGCACCAGGCTTTACATCGCCGGTCAGCTGAACATCTGCCAGCGGTGGAAGTTCTGACCATTGAAGCTCATTGGTATCTGTTTCACTGTCAAAGCGTGTAATCGGAGAGTGCGAACCTGCAACAGCCAGATTGGCGGTTGCGTGTAGTCGCTGGAATGTCGGCTGTGCGGATGTGCCTACTTCAACCGGTAGAGTTGTCGCGACCGGGCTGTTCTGCCAGCCACCATCTGAAAGCGTCTTGTCTCCTGCAAGCATCAACAATGAACCGCCTCGCTCAGAGACATAGTCATGTATAAGTTGTTGTTGAGTGCCGTTAAGAGAGATTGATTCAACGTTACCGATAATCACTGCATCGTAGAGGTAGAGTTCCGCCTTTGTTTCAGGAAAGCCGTTCGCATGTTGTGTGGGTGAATCGATTCCCTGGCGGTAGAACTTGTTGGGTGTTGTACGCAGTATAGTGACCAGCGATATGCCCGGTACTTTGTGTAGCGCACGTCTGATGAACTTGTATTCCCAACGTGGCTCACCTTCAAAATAAAGTATTTTGCGTTCGCTTTCTGCTACCTGCAATAATCTTTTGCGACTGTTGTTGCCGGGTGAGATGTCGCGGTCTGTGCCTTCTGCTTCAAAACGCAGCTCCTGAATACCAGCTTCTGTCGCGTTTATGTCAATTTCTACGGTAGTCTCACCTGCATCCCCGGACAGTTGTTTGTCTTCGATCGCGATGATGTCATCGCCGGAGTAGACTTTTACCCGCAGTGAATTTTGTTCGCCGTGCTGCACCGATACCCTTGCCGTTTGTACGGAGCCGGGTGCGGCAACCGGTGGCATGTCGATCGATACGATTTCGGTATCGTTGGTGAGTCTGATTTCACCAACGCCAATAGTGTGTACAGGCACGTTATAACTTGCGAGCTTGTCCCAGAAATCATTGCTGATAGCGTTTGAGTTGTCGCTGCCGTCTGTGGCAATCACTACCGCTGTGAGAGGATCGATTCGGGCTTGTTCAAGTACATCTATGAGTGTGGAACTGATGTTGCTGCGCTGACCATCAGCCGTCAGATCTGAAAAATCATCTGACCATTGAAGTGTTTCACTAAAAGAGCCGGACTTAACAGTAAAGTTTTCTTTCAGGTCCGGTAGCAGATTCTGATCAAGCTCATCTTTTGCTTCGGCAAAGCGGCTGGTGTTGTTCGATTCGACCAGCATACTTGCGGATGAGTCGAGTAGCACTGCAACGGTGTTCTCGCCGGCGGTAATGGCTTCAACTACTAACGTTGGTCGCCAGATCATGGATAGTAATATCGTCGCGACAAGCGATTGTAATATCCACAGGGTCCACACTTTTCCCGGGCTCAGATACTTGCGGCGAGTCCACAGGCTGACACCCAGCACCGCTGCCGCTAAAAATATGAGCGCGGCGAGTAGCCACAAACTGAGCGTCGATGCGAAGCTTAGAGTGCCGGCATCAAACTCCGATCTGGGATAATTAAGCAACCAGGTAAACATTGCTATTGATTCGGGTTCCGGCTTGCGTGGTGCATGTTGTCCATAATATGGCTTTGGATGTTGGTTCTGGTTCTTTGCTCAATGGCGGGCAATACAGAGCCAACAACCATATGCTGCACGGCGCCTGACAGCTGATCGTGAGAGACAATCCGGCTACGTCCGTCCATGCACGTCGAGTATAGCCTGTGGCATGGCTAATAATCGCTCCAATTCAGGTGATGCCGAGTCGTAATGCATTTGTTTACCTTCAGATTCCGAATTTCGGGGCAATTAGTGCTCGCAAATGGCCCCGAGGTGTTTACGTCGGTCATGATTAGCGTTTTTATGGTGTTGATCGATACGTACGCCGACGAAGGTAATTGCAATTTTGCAGCCGGGCGCGATGGTTGAACGCCTGTTTTAATTGTCTCATTATTAACGCGCAGAATGGCAGGCTTCCTGAAAAGCGGGTCGATGTAGCATGACGAGAGCAGGCAGCCGACAGGTGACTGTTGTGGCGTCGTCCGATTACTCGATTTTAGGACCGATAAAACCGACCAAAGTTGCCAATGGTCGTGCGACGTATGCCAAAAGAATGGCGCATAAATAACCGGATTTGTGTCAAGCCGGTAGATTCGGCTCATGACAGAGCAGTCCTGCCTGTTGAATTTGAATAGCTGTGTACAATACCGGTAGTCAGGTCCACCAGATTCTAAAAGGCAATTCACAGCAGATGGCAAAAACGGCGATTATCGGCGGTACGGGTGTGGCACACATGCCCGGGCTTACATTGAAATACAGAGAAATGGTTAAGACCATTTACGGCGCACCATCGAGCCCGTTGATTCATGGCAGTATTAATGACTGCGATGTTATTTTTCTTGCCAGACATGGCCGTCGCCACACGATTCCGCCGCACATGATTAACTATCGCGCCAATGTCAAAGCGCTGCAGGAAGTCGGTGTCACGCATGTAATCGCCCTTGCAGCGGTAAGTGGTATTGCTGATGGCTGCAATGAACGCTCGCTTGTGATTCCTGATCAGATTATCGACTACACCTATGATCGCTCACATACTTTTCACGGCGCAAAGCACGACAAGTTCGAGCATATAGATTTTACCAGGCCATATTCATCGCAGGTCAGGCAACAGTTAATCAATGCAGCCCAGTCTTTAAACCTGCCAGTGGTTACCAGTGGTGTATATGGCGTCACTCAAGGCCCGAGACTTGAAACAGCAGCTGAAATTAAACGCATGGAAAATGACGGTTGTACGATTGTCGGTATGACCGGCATGCCCGAAGCGTCACTCGCACGTGAGCTTGGGCTTGAATATGCCTGTTGTGCGATGGTGGTAAATCGTGCTTCCGGCAAAGTACCAACCGGTATCGACTTCAGTACAAGAGAGAACAATCTTAAAGGCGGTGTCGATCAGGTACAGAAACTAATAGCCGAACTATTGAGCACCGGCTTTCAGTGAGACCCGACTGTCAATAGCCACGACTTCGGTCAACAGATGCAGGTATTGTTTTGCTGTTAAGGTAGTTATCGATATTTTCAGCAGTTATTGCCGCCGCACTGGATAAAGTCGTCGGTGCAGAGATATGTGGAAGCACTGTTATATCCGGGTGTGACCACAGAGGATTCCCGGCTGGCAGTGGTTCTTCGTTAAATACATCCAGCACAGCATGATCGAGGTTTTTGCTGTCAAGGCAATCGAGCAGATCTGTTTCTACCACTATGGGTCCGCGTGAAAAATTAATCATTGATGCACCTGTCGGTAGTTTTAACAGGCAGCTCTTGTTGAACAGGCCGGTGGTATTTTCTGTTAACGGTAGAAGAAGGACTGCAATGTCAGTGACTGGCAGAACAGATTCGAATCCGTCTGTTCCATAGCAGGTATCAATACCGTCTATTGATTTTTCACTGTTGCTCCAGCCTCTGACAGTGAAGTTGTTTTGTTTCAGGCGAAGTGCTGCCCGGCTGCCGAGTTTTCCGAGCCCGAAGACAGTAACGTTACATGTCTGTGGCGTTGACAGTGAGTGCTGTTGCCATATTTTCCGAGTTTGTTGTCTTTTATAAAGCGGCATGTTCCGATGCAGATATAACGTCCAGGCAAGTACCGCCTCTGCCATAGACTCTGCCATTTGCGGGTCTTTGAGTCGGACAATGGAGATATCTGGATCAATGCCAGAGCTGAGTATGTCTTCCACTCCGGCCCACAGGCTTTGAATCCATTTCAGGTTTGGTAGTGACATGAGCTTCTCCGGCTGTGGACTGGCTACCACCGCGATCTCTACCTGTGGCAGTTGATCAGCAGGAACGGCATCGAGTGGCACCAGTCTGAATTTTTTGGCAATTGAATTAATTGCGTTAATCCAGTCAGTCTGTTCCTGTGTTTCGACCTGTCCGATAAAAGGGATTTCAATGTGCATTGCTGTTTGTCGTCGGGATGAAAGTTATATTAGCGGGTTGGAAAGTATAGTGAGATAGTTTGACTGGACGCCTTCGACGCTGGCACTGATAATAT
Source organism: uncultured Granulosicoccaceae bacterium (assembly GCA_964550655.1). GTDB lineage: Bacteria > Pseudomonadota > Gammaproteobacteria > Granulosicoccales > Granulosicoccaceae. The sequence goes on along the minus strand of CAZKAQ010000013.1, from coordinate 2,720 downwards.
GACAGACGAATAATACTACAAAAGATAAACAGCAGAGATCAATTATGGCTTTGGGCGAAATTGCGGCAGTGGTTTTATTTGTTGTTGTCGCTCTGTTTGGTGTTTTTGATGCCATCAGGACGCCGTTGATTGTAAAGCGCTTCTATAAAGATAGAAGCTATATAGACGGTGGCAAAAAGATGCTGTCAGACTGCACTGATGCGCGCATAGTTGATGGTATGTTCACAGAGCATTATTTTAGTAACAGTGCCGCTGGTATTGCTCAGTTCAAGGCATGGTCTGTTGATCGACGTAAATTCACGCTTAATAAGGCGACTCGTAAAAGAAACCGTGCACCCTGGTCTGTAACAGTTATAGAAGGTGACTTTAAAAAATTGTCCTGTCTGATGTTGCCGACGGTTGTGCCTGAGGCAATAGCTTACGTCGGTAATGGAGAGGAAATTGATTTTGCAGATGATCCGGAGTTGCAAAATCGTTATCACATCATCGCGGCTAATGAAGCTTTGATTAAGTCAGTTTTGACCGGAGCAGTGCGTGATTTTCTGCTTAAACCTGATGTGATATTTATCGAGTCAACCGACAGTCAGCTGGTGATAAAAAGAAACTGGCTGGATCATCAGGTGCTTGATCGTCTGACCCGGGAACTCGAAGTAGCGGCCAGCTTTAGCCTGCATTATTCATGAGGATTCGGCGTCCAGAGTCAATAACGCTAAACAGGTCACCCTATCGCCTGAGAAGCGTGGCCCGCCACGCGCCGAAGGGGATAGGGTGAGATGTGACGCGCTATTGGCTCTGGCGTCGAATAGACAGTCTGTCATTTTGAGATTGACTATAAATTTACCGCAAAAACCCTAAATAAAGACATAAAAGCCAAATGCGCAGGTCGCCTTATGAATAATGCAGGCTAGTGAACGGCTGCAATCGGGCAACTAAATTATAGTTGCCAGCGCAGTGATGTATGAAGGTATTGATCAGGAATAAAAACTTCGGCTTGAGTTTGCGATTATGCCGTTGCGATCTGTGCCGGTAAGGGCTGCCACACGCTGTGGCTTGTTACGATGCAGATGCCGTGGGAACACGGTTTCAGCAGCGGTGTGTACCGTCGGTTTGATTGCAATCTCCCGGCTTTTACCGGCACCGACAGCGTAGGCACTCTGTTCAAAAATTGAGTTGATGTTAAAAGCCTGTTTACCGGCATGCACAATTCCGGGATAGACGTGTCTGACGATAATAAGCTTGTCACTGTGATTGGTAAGTCTGACAGTTGGCTCGGGATCAATCGAAAGTGCTATGGAAAGCTCTGTGGCAGATGAAGCCACAGGCACAATGATGTCTTCCATTGATTCCTGATACGCGGTAGCCGCGAGCTCGTTGCCATGCAGGCTGGCAGCAGTGGTTCCGGGTGAGGCAACAGCAATGACCGCTGAACCGCACAGTGCTTTGAGGGTTTGTCGTTTGTTGATGTCAACCATTTGCAGGAGCTCCAGTTGTTCTGTCAGTCTAAAGTATAATATGGATAATCCGTATTTATTCAAATGGCCACATTTTATGACACTTAAGTTGTCGATTTAGAACGGAATTTTTAAATTTCGCCTGTTTTTCCGACCGTAGCTGCGATGGGAATGATAAGCTGCGCATTGATAAATATTATTGATATAAACCTAAGGAGATCTCAATTGGAACCTGCTGCTTTAACGCTGGAAATTTTTAGCGACTACGTCTGACCCTGGTGTTATCTCAGTACCGTGCGTATTGAAAGAATCCGGAAAAAATACAATGTTGAAATTGCCTTTGTGCAGTTTCCGCTGCACCCTGAAACGCCAGCCGAAGGCAGAACACTGGAAGCATTGTTCAATACGAACTCAGCAGAAATTACGCAAAAGAATGCGCATATGAAAGGCTTGATGGATGCTGAAGGCTTGCCCTATGGAAAGCGAACTCACACCTACAACAGTCGCAAGGCACAGGAGTTTGCAAAATGGGCTGAATCGCAGCCTAATGGAGACGGTGTTCACGATGCATTGTTCCGCGCCTACTTTGTTGACTGTCAGAATGTTGCCGACAAAGAGGTACTGCTTTCAGTTTGTAGAAACCTCGGTCTTGATGAAGCAGCGGCCAGTGAAGTAATAGACAACAAAACCCACAGCGCCGCGGTCGATGCAGACTGGAAGAAGTCGCGCGACTACGGGGTTACCGGTGTGCCAACTTATGTGATCGGGCAGGCGGGGATTATTGGTGCACAGCCTTTCGAAGCGATCGAACAACTGCTGCAGCAAGCAGGTGTGCAGGCGAGAAATACCTGATCATAAGGCGGAGATAATCTATCCGGTGTTGTTTACCGGATAGATTATTTAATGAAACCAGTGGGTCGTGCGGGAAGTTCGGTAACAGACTTTTCACAGCCACAGTTGTCAGAGCAAGGCGAAAAAATGCAGGCATAGCAGGGCCTACGTCGAATCCAAGCCTTATCAATGAGGGCAACGCAGCTAAGGCGACTGTGGCTTCGATCCGTGTTACCGAACTTTCCAAACGACCCACTAACCCGAACTATTCACGAAATCGACGGCATCTCGCTTGATCTTTGATTCCACAGCTACGCGCCCCGAGCAAATTTTTTCTTTTGCAAATATCAATAAGTATTCGACGCAAGAAGAAAATTCACTGTGAAAACAAATCTCTGCGCCATATGCTCGCCATTTCATGAATAGTTCGGGCTAAGC
>CAZKAQ010000012.1:0-52011 GCA_964550655.1 uncultured Granulosicoccaceae bacterium | reverse complement strand
TATTGGCTCTGGCGTCGAATAGACAGTCTGTCATTTTAGAATTAAACATAAACTCTCTGCCAACACTATAAATAAAGACACAAGAGCTACATTCGCCGGTCGCCTCATGAATAAAGCAGGCTAGAGAATATAGACAAATATAAACAGCCCCAGCCACACCACATCAACAAAGTGCCAGTACCAGGCAGCAGCTTCAAAAGCGAAGTGATTGGTTGCTGAAAAGTGTTTGCGGGTACCGCGAAGCATCACAATCAACAGAATGATGGCGCCCATACAAACGTGGAAACCATGAAAGCCAGTCAACATAAAAAAGGTTGAACCGTAGATCCCGGTCGTCAGCTTAAGATTAAGGTGAGCATAGGCTTCATAGTACTCAACCGCCTGCATGATGACGAAGAAAAATCCCAGCGCACAGGTAGCAAGCAGCCATCTGACCATCTTTGCGCGATCACCATGCTTGATAGCATGGTGAGCGATAGTACAAGTCACACCACTGGTTAACAGAATCACCGTGTTTAACACCGGCAACGGAAACCAGTGCATCGCCTGATAGGCATCACCGAGTTTATCCGGACCATTGTTCGGCCAGACATAGTCGAAGCCCTGCCACAAAACCGCATTGGTTGCAGCGGCACCGCCTTCGCCAATTCCGGACAACCACGGACCGGAAAACGTCCGCGCATAGAACAGAGCTCCGAAGAAGGCGCCAAAGAACATCACTTCCGAGAAGATGAACCACATCATCGACATACGGAATGATACGTCTACCTGGGCGCTGTACTGACCGTTTTCTGATTCTGCGATAACTTCACCGAACCATCGAACCATCATATAGACCAGAAGTGCGGCACCGAATGCCATCACTATCCAGCCACCACCGTTTAACAATGAGCCAAAACCAGCGAAGAAAGCAAACAGTGCTATCGAGCCGACTATTGGCCATTTGGCTTCGTGCGGGATGTAGTAACTACTTGGAGAGCTCATGGGGTTGATTCCTGGCAGGTCTGGCCTGTGTTAACTGTCAGACAGGTTTACCGGTTCTTCGCCGGTGTTGAAATAAGTATATGAAAGCGTGATGGTGTCGATGCTTCGTGGCAGATCGGGTTCAACAAAGAAGACCAGTGGCATTTCTTTTTCAGCGCGCCCTTCGAATTCCTGCTTGGTAAAGCAAAAGCATTCAATCTTGTTAAAGTATTTGGCGGCAGAAGACGGCGCTACGCTAGGTACAGCTTGTCCCACTGCCGGTGCATTGCTCAGATTTTTCGCGATGTAGTTCGTGGTATAGGACTTACCCGGCACCACTTCCATGGTTTGAACAACCGGCTTGAAAGACCAGGCGGCAGAAGAATTGATCACGGAGACAAATTCTACCGTGATGGTCCGGTCAGCGACCTCGGAACCGTCAGGTGCCGCAACAGCCACGGAATTTGTGCGACCGTTAAGACCGGTGATGTCACAAATTATGTTGTACAACGGCGGCATCACAACATAACCGAATGCAAACATAGCGAGGCTCAGCACCAGAAGCTTACCCGACAACAGCATATGTGGGTTATTTTTCATTAACCTGCGCCCGTCTGCTTATACTGCATGTAGATGCTCAAGCCGTAAAAGCCAACTGCAATCACCGCGAGAATAATCGGTACTTTAAGATTGCGTTTTTGATTTGCCATCATCTGTATCTTCAAAGCAGTGCAGCTCACGCCGCACTGACTATACCCTTGTTCCGAATCAGCTGTACTAACTGTACTGGGCCGGTGGTTTTTCAAACGTGTGGTATGGCGCCGGCGAAGGCACAGTCCATTCAAGACCATCCGGCTTATCCCAAACTTCATCAGTTGCTTTCGCACCACCCTTGATACATTTGTAGATCACGTAGACGAATATCAATTGAGAGAAACCAAAACCAAATGCACCAATTGTGGCTACCGCATTCCAGTCCGCAAACTGCAGGTTGTAATCAGGAATACGACGAGGCATACCTGCCAGTCCGACAAAGTGCATCGGGAAGAACAGCACATTGAGGAAAATTGTTGATACCCAGAAATGTATCTTGCCTAGCTTTTCGTCATACATGTTACCGGTCCACTTCGGTATCCAGTAATAAGTGGCGGCCATAATTGAATAGATCGCACCAGGTACCAGAACATAGTGAAAGTGGGCAACAACAAAGTAGGTATCGTGATACTGAATATCAGCCGGTGTAATCGCAAGCATTAAGCCTGAAAGGCCACCGATGGTAAACATCACCAGAAAACCGATTGCAAATAACATGGGTGTTTCAAAAGTCATTGACCCGCGCCACATGGTTGCGACCCAGTTGAATACTTTCACACCAGTTGGCACTGAGATCATCATGGTTGCGAACATAAAGAACATCTCACCCGCTAACGGCATACCCACTGTGAACATGTGGTGAGCCCAAACGATGAACGAAAGAAATGCAATTGATGCTGTTGCATAAACCATTGATGCATAGCCGAACAAAGGCTTGCGTGCGAATGTCGGGATGATGCTTGAGATAATACCGAACGCAGGCAAAATCAAAATGTACACTTCAGGGTGTCCAAAGAACCAGAAGATGTGCTGATACATCACCGGATCGCCACCACCTGCAGCGTTAAAAAAACTGGTGCCGAAGAATCTGTCTGTTAACAACATAGTGACAGCACCGGCAAGAACCGGTATTACCGCAATAAGCAGATACGCCGTGATCAACCAGGTCCATACAAAAAGCGGCATCTGCATCAGGCTCATGCCAGGGGCACGCATATTAAAGATAGTTGCAACAATGTTGATCGAACCCATCACAGATGAAATACCCATGAAGTGAATCGAGAAAATCACAAACGCAAAGCTGTCACCGCCCTGCAGCGATAACGGCGCATAAAGCGTCCAGCCACCCGCAGGACCGCCACCTTCCATGAACAACGTAGAAAGAAGCAGCAGAAAAGCAAACGGCATGATCCAGAAGCTCCAGTTATTCAGTCGTGGCAATGCCATGTCCGGACCACCGATCATCATCGGTATCATCCAGTTGGCAAGCCCGACGAACGCCGGCATTACCACGCCGAAGATCATCACCAGTGCATGCATTGTGGTCATTGAATTGAAGAACAATGGGTCTACCATCTGTAAACCAGGCTGAAAGAGTTCAGCACGGATAATCAATGCCATACCGCCGCCGATAAAAAACATCACCAATGCAAAAAGCAGATACAGCGTACCGATATCTTTGTGATTGGTGGTATACAGCCAACGCGTCCAGCCTTTAGCTGGCCCATGATCATCGTGATCGTGATGTCCTGCAGCAGCAGTGCTCATAGTGACTCTCTAATGTAATCTGGTCTGAATATTAATATGTTCAAAAGTAAACGTGGTAGTTATCGCAGCGCTTTGATGGCAGCTGGCTGGATGGTATCGCCAACCGAATTACCCAGTGCATTACGCTGGTAGGTAAGTACCGCGGCCATATCCGAGTTGCTCAAACGGTCCGCAAATCCTGCCATCGCGGTCCCGGGTTTACCGGTGTATACAATATCTATGTGAGCGGCTACGTCACCGGTTGCAATGGCACTGCCGGTAATCGCAGGAAATGCACCCGGTAAACCTTCACCACCAACCTGATGGCAGGCAGCACAGTGATTGTTGTATACGCTCTCACCGCTTGCTACCAGTTCATCAAGACTCCACTCGCGATCATCGTCAGCATTGACAGCAGCTGGCGCAGAGCCTGCAGAATCATCGGTATCTGCAATCTGCACAGGAGCGTTTGCAGCAACCCAGGCGTTGTATTCGTCTTCCGGCAGAGCCTTGACCACTACCGGCATAAAACCGTGGTCGCGACCACATAGTTCGGCACACTTTCCACGATAGGTACCCGGCTCTTCAATCAGCGCCCAGTTTTCATTAATAAAGCCCGGAATAGCATCTTTTTTCACCGCCAGATCCGGCACCCACCAGGAGTGAATGACGTCAGCCGAAGTATGTAAAAATCTCACTTTTTTGCCGACTGGAAGAATCAATGGGTTATCAACATCTTTCAAATAATGATCGTACTGAGATACATCAATACCGGAACCCACCTGACGAGCGGCATTGTGATCGGCACTTAAACTACTGAAAAAGTCGATGCCGGAGTCGAGATATTCATAGTGCCACTTCCACTGATAACCAGTGACCTTGACTGTCACTTCGGCGTTGCTGGTATCTTCCATGGCAATCAGTGTCTTGGCAGCAGGAATCGCCATTGCGATAAGAATCACAAGAGGTACAGCGGTCCAGATAATTTCAACCGTTGTGCTCTCGTGAAAGTCGGCTGCAACCGCACCCTTTGACTTTCGGTGTTTGAACATTGAATAAAACATCACACCGAATACCAGGGCGCCGATTACGCAGCAGATCCAGAAGATCAGCATGTGCAACTCAAAGATCTCTTTGCTGATCGGTGTGACACCAACCGGCATATTGATGTCAGCACGCGCGGCAAAGCCGGTAAGTGACAGAACCGCGAGTAATGAAACGCGCGATATAAATGACAATGCGGACCTCATTCGGACCTTCTCCAAAAATGGCAAAATAAGATTTTAGCTCGCTCCACCGGAAACGGTAGCTACAGCAAGCACTTAAGTATTACGATTTGCGATATAACACGGGCGCACCGAGCCACTCGATAAGCGAAAAAACGCTAACTGATCAGCCTGAGCTGCGGTTGATCGGCACGTAGACAGTAAAGCAACTCTTTGTATAGCACTTGTTTTTCTTCTTTATTCAACGCCTGGCCTATCTCAAGGCTCTTACCACTGCACTGCAAGTGCAGTCGCCCAACGTCAAACGCACTGGGCGGATCATCAAATTCCACCCGCGTCCATTGGCTGGGTAGCTCCGATGACACCGCCGGTTGGTCATAACCGCTCTCAACCATGATTGTGTCGCCGATTTTGGATATAACTTCCGTGTATCCCAAACGCTTGTACGCCTTGCTGAGGCAAAAAAACACAACCAGAAACTCCAGTCCTGCAAATGGCAATACCAGCCAAAAACCTTCTGTGGCGATTATCCCGCCAAAAACAGCACTCAGGGCACCGAGTGATGCGGCCAGCAGAACATTTGCACGCCAACTCATTGACTTATTAGCCCTTACAACAATCTGGGCATGACCTGTTTCGCTGTTAACTTGTCTTAAAACCATTGGTATCGGGCCGCATCAATATTTTATATCGCAAGTGTATCCCAACAGCTATGCCTGCACAGCCACCATTCTTAATGCACACAATTGCGTCGAAATTCGCCGGAAATTGTATTGATGCAGACATTTCAGAAATCTTTGAAACATAATAATCTACTCTGCTTATCGGCGGCAAGGACCACGCCAAAATTAGTCCCGTCGAACTGTATTTATCGAGTATTCAGCTGATCAATATCAAAATGAAACTCACCGGGTGGTGGTCTGGGATTACCGCTCCAGCCATGCGCTGTAACTAACTCGAGTGTGGCGTTAATCCCGCCATCAGCGTTGACCGGATAAGCGGCCTTGAGACGCCTGCGCACAGACGCCGCGGTCAGGCCTCTGCGGCGACCATTGAGCACGTTGATGAAACCGAGCCCGGATAATTCATCCAGCAGCTTGTCAACCGAGGAATAAGTCACCGTTATACGTTCGGTATCCATAACCGGATCAGCCATACCGGAGCGCACCATCAGATCGCCGACATCATGCATGTCGAGAAAAAAACTTACATGTTGGTTATCATCCACCTCAGCCCACGCCTGGCGCAGCTCTATGAGTGTGTCCGGTCCGACTGTACTGAGAAAGTAGCTGCCGTCTTTGACCAGCACGCGGTTTATTTCCGCGATCAGTTTGTCCGCCTGACAAAGCCACGGCAGCAGCATATTGGATATCACCAGATCAAAGCTGTTTTTAGCAAAAGGCAGGGGTTCATCCGCATCAAGACAAATCAGCAACGGACGTTGCTGCCAGAAGCGACGTTTTGTCGAGGCACCGTTAAGTCGTACCAGACTCAGGTCAGCACCAAACACCGAGGCTTTTTTGAAGCGCTGCTGCAACAGCCTGAGGTGGCGGGCGTCTCCCGTGCCGAGATCGATCACTCGCGAGGGTGAGACCTTGAGCAGATCGAGGCGTTCGAACAAACGTGTTGCCACCGTATCGAGTATCGTCCGGGATCCCGGCACCACATCGCGCAGCATGGCTTTTCGCAGCAGGTTCCTGTCGAGCTCAAATTGTTGCAGATCGGACTTTTCCATCAGCGCTATTGTCGCATCACTATCGATTGTCTTTGAGATAGCACAGGATACTACCCGGCATGATGTTCAGCCGATGATTTTATTCAGCCACAATTGAAAGCGATAATGATCCCTGAAGTAAGATGCTTCATACTGCGTAACTCGAATGCCTGCGAACCGCACTGATGCAAGAAATACAATTCTTCCTGCCATTACTCGCCTACCTTGCAGGGTCGGTTTCCACTGCCATTATCGTATGTCGGCTGATGAAACTACCCGATCCGAGGTCCGAAGGCTCCGGCAATCCGGGGGCGACAAACGTACTCCGTGTCGGTGGAAAAAAAGCTGCAGCGCTTACCCTCATCGGTGACGCATTAAAAGGTTTTATTCCGGTTTTAATCGCCAATCTGATCGACGCAACCCCGTTGATTGTCGGTTTGACGGCACTGGGTGCGGTACTGGGTCATTTGTATCCGGTATTTTTCGGCTTTAAAGGCGGCAAAGGGGTCGCAACCAGCTTTGGATCTTTGTTCGGCATCTCATCGGTGGTTGGCTTACTGACAGTAACAACCTGGCTTGCGTTCAGCCTGACATTCAGAATTTCTTCGCTGGCAGCTCTGGGCAGCCTCCTCTTCATGCCTTTATTCATCTGGTTCACGACCCAGAAGGGCGTGCTGGTGATATGCGGTGCGTTAATCGCAGCTTTGGTATATGCCCGACACCAAAGCAACATTGCAAGGCTTTTAAAAGGACAGGAGCCAAAGATCGGGGAGTCAAAGTCCTGAGCTAAGCCTGCGGCACGCTCATCTCACTTAGCGGCCACCTCGGTTTAACAGAAATTTCCGCTGTACTGCACTCGCCTGCCAACAGCCTGTAGGCTCCGGCATAGGCAATCATGGCGCCGTTATCGGTACAAAACTCAAGCCGCGGGAAATACAACTCGCCTTCAATAGATTGAATCTGCTCTTCCAGCAGTGCGCGAAGCTTCGTGTTGGCAGCGACTCCACCAGCCACCACCAGCGTTTGCATTTTCTCCTGCGCCAGTGCTTTTTTGCATTTGATCGCCAGAGACTCCACTGCAGCAAGCTCAAACGCTGCTGCGATGTCATTCACCACGGATTGATCGCGCCCCGCCTTGTCAAAAGCCGTGATGGCTGCGGTTTTCAGACCACTGAAGCTGAAATTCAAATCAGCGCTTTTTGCCATAGGCCGCGGGAACTGAAACTTAGAGGCATCTCCAGCGGTGGCGGCTTTTGCTAAAGCCGGCCCGCCCGGGTAACCGAGGTCGAGCATTTTTGCGGTTTTATCAAACGCCTCACCGACGGCATCATCAAGTGTGTCACCCAATAACTCGTAGCATCCAACCGACGTTACTTTAACCAGCTGACTGTGACCACCTGATACCAGTAGACAGATAAACGGAAACGATGGCGCCGGAGATTCCAGCATCGGCGCCAACAGGTGGCCTTCCATATGGTGAACACCCATCGCCTTGATGCCCAGTTGCCAGGCCAGCGCGCGGCCGGCCACGGCACCGGTAAACAAGGCGCCAGCCAGACCGGGACCCGCTGTGTAGGCAACCGCATCCAGATCACCTAGCGTAAGACCAGCCTCCGCAACACAGGATCTGGTCAGGCCAACCCATTTGCGTACATGATCGCGGGAGGCAATTTCCGGCACCACACCGCCATAATCGGCATGAATATCGACCTGGCTGTGCAGTTGGTGAGACAACAAACCTCGCTCGGAATCGTATACCGCGACCCCTGTTTCATCACAGGAAGTTTCAATACCCAGTACTTTCACGTTGCTTATATGACCAGTTAAACCTATATTGTTATGGGTCGATTACTTGCTTGTACAGCATAAACCCTTATAATCCGCGGGCTCGACGGCATTTTCTGCCCGATCTCGTGCCTATAGCTCGTTCTATAGTAATCCAAGCCCTAATTCACTGGAGATGTTTTTCCACTATGCCGATTGTACGTGTCAAAGAAAACGAGCCTTTCGAAATTGCTCTGCGCCGCTTCAAGCGTTCCTGCGAAAAAGCCGGTGTGTTGACGGAAACCCGTCGCCGCGAGTACTACGAAAAGCCAACCACTGAGCGCAAGCGTAAAGCCGCTGCTGCAGTGAAGCGCCATCAGAAGAAACTCACTAAAGAAGTATCCCGCAGAGTGCGGATGTACTAATTAAGGACCGGACCCCGGTCATGCTGATTGGCATCCGGCTGCAATTCCATGTCTGAAATCAAAAACGCCGTTCTGGCTGATATCAAAGCGTGCATGAAAAGTGGCGACAAGGCTCGCCTTGGCGTGCTTCGTTTGATTTCATCTGCGATTAAGCAACGTGAGGTCGACGAACGCGTCGACACCGACGATGCCGCCATGATTGCCATACTCGACAAAATGGCGAAACAACGCCGCGAATCAATAGAGCAATTTACCACTGCCGGGCGCACAGATCTGGCAGATGCTGAAGTCGTCGAACTGGATATCATCAAAGCCTACCTGCCTGAACAACTCTCTGAAACAGAAATCAGCGCGCTGATTGACAAAGCAGTAGCCGATACCAGTGCCAGCTCAATTCGTGACATGGGTAAGGTAATGGGTATCCTCAAGCCTGAACTTCAGGGCAAAGCAGACATGTCTGCTGTCAGTTCTCTGGTAAAATCAAAGCTCGGCTAATCTCTTCGTACTCTGTAGCTTAAGTACTGGCATCCGCAAATTCCCCAACACCACGGCGTAAGACTATGGGAAATGTCTTTCAATTCCTCGACGCTCCGCGACAGGATCCTGAAAAAAAACCGGTCGAAGTAAGGATCGTTGAATTTGGCGAGATTTACGGCCAATTCGATCTGGAAACTGCATCCACTCAATCAGAGCGTTGCCTGTCTTGTGGCAACCCGTATTGTGAGTGGAAGTGCCCGGTACACAACTACATCCCGAACTGGTTAAAACTGGTTGCTGAGGGCAACCTGTTTAAAGCTGCAGAGATGAGTCATCGCACCAACTCGCTGCCCGAGATGTGCGGTCGTGTCTGCCCGCAAGACAGACTATGTGAAGGTGCATGCACACTTAATAATGGCTTTGGTGCTGTTACCATCGGCTCAATAGAAAAATACATCACTGATGAAGCTTTAAAGCTGGGCTGGCGCCCCGACATGTCAGACGTTGTACCTACAGATAAAAAAGTCGCAGTCATCGGTGCCGGACCTGCAGGCCTTGCCTGCGCTGATGTACTGGTTCGCAATGGTGTGCAGCCAGTCGTTTTTGATCGATACCATGAAATCGGTGGCTTACTGACTTTTGGCATCCCACCGTTCAAACTCGAAAAAGAAATTGTATTCACACGCCGCAATATTATGGAAGAGATGGGTGTGAAATTCTCCTTGAGCGTAGAGATAGGTAAAGATATATCTATCGATCAATTATTGTCAGACTATGATGCCGTGTTCATGGGCATGGGCACCTACACATCCATGCGCGGTGGTTTTCCAGGTGAAGAGCTTAGCGGTGTCTACGATGCACTGCCCTACCTGATTTCAAACGTCAACGAACAACAGCAATGGAAAGCAGATTCGCCTTTCATCGATTTAAAAGACAAGCAGGTGGTTGTACTCGGTGGTGGAGACACAGCAATGGATTGCAATCGCACAGCCATCCGACAGGGTGCCGCGCGGGTGACGTGCGCCTATCGTCGTGATGAGACCAATATGCCGGGCTCACGTCGCGAAGTGACAAACGCCAAAGAAGAAGGCGTTAAATTCCTCTGGAACCGACAACCAATCGAGATTATCGGTGACGATAAAGTCACCGGTGTCAAAGTCGTCACCACACAGCTCGGCAAAGCGGATACCCGTGGCCGGCAATCACCCGAACCTGTACCCGGTACTGAAGAGATCATTGCCGCAGACGCGGTGCTTATTGCATTCGGCTTTCGACCAAGCCCCGCAGACTGGTTCAATGATCAGTCTATAAGTATTGATCAATCAGGTCGGGTCGAAATAGCACCGGATTCCACTTACAGTCATCAGACATCAAACCCGAAAATTTTTGCCGGCGGTGACATGGTACGAGGCTCTGACCTGGTTGTGACAGCGGTATTTGAAGGCCGCAATGCAGCAGAGGGAATACTCGATTATCTGGGTGTTGAGCACTGACTATCCGTCAACACTTAACCATCTGTATGACCCACATCAGATTGCAGTTGTTGATTCGGGCAAACATTAAAACAGGTTAGCAATGCACTCAATTAAGAACACCCGGTTGCTTCGTGCACTTAACAATCAACCCAATGATCGCACCCCGATCTGGATTATGCGACAGGCAGGTCGCTACCTGCCTGAGTATCGTGAAGTACGCGCTAAAGCGGGCGACTTTCTTACCCTCGCAGGTACTCCTGAACTTGCCTGCGAAGTGACACTGCAACCGATCAGAAGATACCCGCTTGATGCAGCAATCATCTTCTCCGACATACTGACGGTACCCGATGCCATGGGTCTGGGTTTGTACTTTGCCGAGGGTGAAGGCCCGAAGTTTAAAAACCCCTCGCGTACACCGGAAGATATTCAGGCATTGGGCAACCCCGATCCCGAGACTGAACTGCGTTATGTGATGGATGCCATTCGGTTAACTCGTTCGGAACTTAACGACAGCGTGCCACTGATCGGTTTCGCCGGCAGTCCATGGACTGTAGCAACCTACATGATAGAAGGCAGCGGAAGCAAAGAATACGCTCATACAAAAAAGCTTATGTATGCAGATCACGACGCGCTTCACTCACTACTAGCCAAAGTAACCTCGACCACAATTGACTATTTAAAAGCACAGGTTGAGGCAGGCGCTCAGGCATTGATGGTATTCGACACCTGGGGCGGCATACTGACACCAAAAACTTATATGGATTACTCGCTGGGTTATATGCAGGAAATTGTCAGCAACCTCAAACAATCACATCCGGATACTCCCATTACGCTGTTTACCAAAAACGGTGGTATGTGGTTGCCGCAGATTGCACGCACCGGCTGTGATGGTGTGGGTGTCGACTGGACAACCGATCTGCGCGATGCAAGGGCACTTACCAGTGACAAGGTCGTCCTGCAGGGCAACCTCGATCCCGGTGTACTGTACGGCTCAAAAACAAAAATCAGAGAAGAGGTGATCCGGGTACTTGAAAGCTATGGTGAAGGCGACCGACATATTTTCAATCTCGGCCATGGCATTCACCAGCATATTGATCCCGATAACGTCGAATTCATGATAGAGACAGTTCATGAGTTAAGTCCTGCCTTTCACGCTAACTCACCCACTGGCTAAAGCATACGTACTGCGGTGACAAAACTCAAACGCCGGTCAGTATCGTAGCGGTTTGAGTGATACAAAACTGCACCGTTTACACTTAAGATTCTAGAACAAAGAATCTACCTGTTTCTTCTGCGTTGATGGCTTGGGACGCGGAGGCGCTGCTGGCAGAGGCTGGACAGATTCACTCGGCAGTGTTGACGTCTGCAGGTTGTTGTTATCAACCAGCTCTGCTGCTGCCGGCTGCACAGGATTGGAAGGCTGTAGAGTCGAAGGCTGCGTATTGGCAAACGGTTCAGCATAGTCGCCTGGTATATTCTCTTCTCTGAAATACTCAAAGTAGGATCCGTCGGCACCCGGGGTTGCAAGCTTGCCGGTTTTTTTGTCGATCCGGACTGTAGCTATACCTTCGGGTTGTAACATCTTGTCTTCCGGCACATCTTTAAGTGCCACTGCCATATAGTCCACCCACATCGGTAGTGCAGCACGACCACCGCTTTCTTTTGGACCCATTGACTGCTGTTCATCATAACCAACCCAGGCAGTTGCCACGAGTTCGCTGTTAAAGCCGGTGAACCACGCATCATACAGATCATTGGTTGTACCGGTTTTTCCAGCCAGATCACTGCGACCCAGTTCTTTAGCGCGTCGCGCAGTTCCCCGATCAATCACCTCACCCATAATGGATCGCATAATGTAGGCATTACGCTCATCAATTGCCCGCTTTGCAGGCAACACCAGTGGTGCGGCCGGAATACCACTAAAGCGCTGTTCGCTACTCGCAACTGCATTAATCTCGAGTATTTTATCTTCTTCACCGGACTCATCTACTACGGCGATATTTTCAACTTCGGTGATACCACTGTTCTGTTTTTCGATTTCAGAACATTCTTCATCGGTTTCACAAAGCTGCACCACGGCAGACTGATAAACGATCTCGCCGTTGCTATCGACGATTTTTTCGATAAAGCGGGGTTGCACCGAGTAGCCGCCATTAGCAAATACCATGTAGGCAGATGCCAGTTGCAACGGCGTCATATCGCCACTGCCGAGTGCCAGTGATAAATTCCTCGGTAAACTTCTTTTTTCAAAGTTAAATCGCTCGGCATATCTTATCGCCCGCGGAATACCAAGTTCCTGCAGTACCCTGATTGAAACGAGATTGCGGGATTTAACCAAAGCCTCTCGCAATCTGGTCGGGCCGAAGAAGCGGCCTGAATAGTTTCTCGGACGCCACTCGTCTTCGAGCACGCTGTCCTCGAGAACTACCGGGGTATCATTATATATAGATGCCGGTGTATCGCCGTTTTCAAGTGCCGCTGAATAGATAAACGGCTTGAAGTTGGACCCCGGCTGCCGGTACGCCTGAGTAATTCGGTTGAACTTGCTGCGATAAAAGTCAAAACCCCCTACCAGTGAAATCACTTTACCGCTTCGGGGTGATAACGAAACAAATGCACCTTCGACCTCCGGCATCTGTGCCAACGAATAAACACCGTTTTCATCTTTTGCAACATAGATCATATCGAGCGTCGACAGAATCTCACCAGGGGTTGTAAATGCCGGTTTTTCGTCATCGTCAGCACTGCGAGGAGAAGCCCATTCCATTTGCTCCCAGTTGATTGATATCTTCTCACCGCCAATCAGTACCGCCTGAGCCGTAGTGGCATCAGTTGCCGTGATCAATGCGGGCTTTAAATTTCCGTGTGAAGGTAATGACGCCAGCTGTATATCTATGGTTTCCTGCGTTTCTGCATCTGCAGGTTCCATCTTGCCCGGTAGTCGAAAGCCATGTCGCTTCTCATAATCCAGCAACGCTCGCTGAAGAGCTGCGTTGGCAGCCGCCTGATGTTTACTGTCAATGGTTGTGTAGACCTTATATCCACCGGTGTAGGCTTCAGGACCAAGCCACGCCACCATCTGCGCACGCGCCATTTCACTGACATAACTCGCTTCAACCTCACTGGGTGTTCGATGCAATGAAGCGGTCACCGGGCTGGCTACTGCATCTTTAAATTCCCTTTCAGTGATTTTTTCCAGTTCAAACATTCGACGCAGCACATAGTTGCGCCGGATCAGTGCGCGTTCCGGATTGACTATCGGGTTATAAGTAGAGGGTGCTTTCGGCAGACCGGCAATCATTGCTGCCTCTGGCAGCGTCAGATCGGCAACATCTTTGCCGTAGTAGACTCTGGCTGCTGACGCGACTCCATAAGCGCGGTTGCCCAAATAAGGTATGTTCAGATAAAGCTCTAATATTGAAGCTTTGCTTATCTGACGCTCTATTTTAAGCGCGAGGAGGATTTCATTGATCTTTCTGAGATAGGTTTTCTCGGGCGACAAATAAATATTACGCGCCACCTGCATGGTGATGGTGCTGCCACCCTGCCCTTTTTTGCCGGTTTTTATCAGGTTGATGCCAGCGCGAAGCAGCCCCTGATAGTCAACTCCCGGGTGTTCGTAGAAGCGATCATCTTCAGATGAAATTACCGCGTCAATAATGACCTGCGGCGCGTCTTCAATAAGTAACTGCTCACGGCGTTTTTCGCCGAATTCGGCAAGCAACTTGCCATCGTTGGAGTAAACCAGCAGCGGCACATGCAGCTCGACATCTCTAAGGGCATCGATGTCGGGCAAATTTGGCTCAATTCGCTTGTAAATGACAACACCTGCGATACCAACGCCAATAAACGCCAGTAGCGAGAGGCCAAAAAACAATTTGATTAGTCGTCCAATCAAAATGGAGTACTCCGGCAGCGATTCATGCTGTCAATTATCGCTAAAGCGATTGTGATATGGGGGATTTGTTGTTTCACGCTGTGCTGATTATCTCACCAATTGTGGTCTTTTTAACGGTTTTGATGAACATGCCCGAAAAACTTGGAGTGTCTCTTGCACCACAGATTATGACAGTTGTTAATCGTTTTAAGTCCAAATGATTGCAACTTATTAAAAATTAAGAACAAATTCACTCGTGAATTTGTAATTAACCCTAAATTGAGCATGCAGCCTGGGGTGTACGCCAGAATTATGAACTTCGGAAACAAACAATCGAATCTGATCGGCCTGGATATTAGTTCCACATCGGTCAAGCTACTGGAGCTCAGTAAGTCCAAGTCGGCTTACAAAGTAGAGAGCTACGCAGTTGAGCCCTTACCCGCGAACGCGATGAACGACAAGAGCTTGCAGGATGTTGAAGCTGTTGGCGAAGCGATAAAACGCGCCGTCAAAAAATCCGGCTCGAAGCGTAAGTTTGCCGCCGTTGCGGTGCCAAGTGCGATGGTCATAACCAAAGTTATCCAGATGCAGTCAGGTCTTAAGGATAGCGAACTTGAGGCACAAATACAGCTTGAGGCGGATCAATACATCCCTTACTCACTCGACGAAGTCAACCTGGACCACCAGGTCATTGGCCCGTCGGAAGAGGAGCCAGGCTCAGATGATGTGCTGATCGTCGCCTCTCGCAGTGAGAACGTTGAAGAACGCACCGCTGCCTGCGAGATAGGCGGGTTGACAGCCAAGATTGTCGACATCGAACCGTACACCATCGAACACACGTGCAAGATGATTAAAGATCAAACAGATGTTGACTGGGCTGAAAAAACTATCGCCGTACTCGATATTGGCGCGACCATGACAAGTCTGAACGTGCTGCGCGATGAAAAACTCGTTTATACAAGAGAGCAGCCATTTGGCGGTAAGCAATTGACAGAAGAAATTATGCGTCGCTTCGGTCTGTCTTATGAAGATGCCGGTCGCGTAAAGCGCGTTGGTGGTCTGCCAGACAACTACGAACCTGAAATTCTTGATCCTTTTAAAGATCAGATGATTCAGCAGGCCAACCGCTTTTTGCAGTTCTTTTTCTCAGCTGACAAGAATGACTATGTTGATCAGATTCTTCTTGCTGGCGGTTGTGCTGAGATACCGGGCATCTGTGAACTGATTGAAAGCCAGATCGGTACTCCGGTAACCAAAGCTGATCCATTCCATAATATTGAGTGCGCATCAGGTGTCGCACAACAACGACTCCAGTCTGATGGACCGGCAATGATGATTGCCTGCGGACTGGCGACACGAGGGTTCGACTGATGGCGAAAATTAATCTACTCCCATGGCGCGAAGAAGAACGCGCCGAGAAAGCCAAACAATTTGGCCTCAGCGCGATGCTGACAGCCATAGTAGGCGCCGTTGCAGTATACGCCGGTGTGCAGTTTGCCAACGGCAAAGTGGAACACCAACAGGCACGCAACGCTTTCCTGCAAACTGAAATCGACAACCTGAAAAAAGATCTGAAAGAGATCGAAGAGCTGGAGTCGACCAAATCCAATCTTCTGGCGCGCATGGCCATCATCCAGGAACTTCAGGCCAGACGTCCGCAAGTTGTTCACACTTTCCAGGAGCTCGCAGAGCGTGTACCTGATGGTGTATTCATGTCATCGATGAAACAGGAACGAGACGTTCTCTCTTTCGAAGGCAAAGCCGACTCCAACGCCCGCGTATCAACACTCATGAGAAACCTGGGTGCATCAGACTGGTTTAAGCAGCCGGGTCTGGAGTTGATTAACTCTCAAAACAGTAAAAACGGTATCAGCTCCTTCAAATTGCGTTTATCGCAATCTGTTGCGAATGCTGACGAAGAACAGTAATCACAGGGGCCTGAAGTGGATATCAAACAAGCAATAGATGACCTTAACGGTCTCGATGCCAACGACCTGAAAAAGGTCGGCACAGCACCGTTACCGGTAAGGGCTTTTCTTCTCGTCCTGCTACTGGTTGCAATAATTGGAATAGGAATCTGGTTACTTATCAAGCCAAAATTCCTTGAGTTCGACAAGATTGCAGCACAGGAAACAACGCTGAAACAAACTTTTGACAGCACACAGGAAAAAGCTGCTAACCGTGAAGCTTATATAGAGCAGCTTAATGAAATGAACCGAACGTTCAACGTTATGCTGCGACAGCTACCTAACAAGACAGATATTGAAAGTCTTTTGATAGACCTGTCTCAAACCAGCGTTGCTGCAGGCCTGGAAGTTGAATTCTTTAAACCAAAGAATGAAGTTGCCAGAGAGTTTTACGTTGAATATCCAATTCAAATCAAGGTAACAGGCAACTATCACCAGTTTGGCAATTTTGTCAGTGGACTGGCTGCACTGCCACGAATTGTCACCCTGCACGACATCAATATCACCCCGGTTAATTCAAGAAGTGATCAGGATGGACCGGCTCAATTGCTGGAAATGGATCTGACAGCCACAACCTATCGCTACCTCGATGATGATGAGGAGGCATAAGAAAATGAAACTAACCAGAAAAACAATTTTGCTCGGGAAAGTCAGGTTGGCCCTCATGGCCACTATGGCAGCAGCGGCTCTTGCCGGATGCGACAGTGGCATGAGCGACCTTGAGCAGTTCGTGGCAGAGACCAAGCAGAAGCACCAGGGACGAGTTGATCCGCTTCCGCCATTCCCCGAATTTCAAACGGCGACATACACAGAACAAGGCTTACGTGATCCGTTCAAACCGAGTCAGACAAATGCAACTACCGTAGTAGCTGCAAGCACCGGCGGACCACGTCCAAGCGACAATCGCAGACGTGAGGCACTTGAAAACTATCCACTCGATTCTTTGAAGATGGTCGGTATTCTTACGCAAAAAAGCTCAAACTGGGCACTGGTGCAGGATAGAGAGGGCACTATTCACCGGGTTCAGCCAGGCAATTTCGCAGGGCAAAACCACGGCAAAATTACCCGCATATCTGAAACTGAAATCAACCTGGTTGAGTTAATACCTGATGGCATCAGCGGCTGGATACAGCGCCAGGCACAGCTGAAACTGGACACTGGAGAATAACTGATGGCTAAACCTGACCAGCCAAGAACAAAGAACAAAACGATGCAACGGAGAAAAATGGTGAATTATCCAACAAACTGCGGCACACCAAAAAGCGGTACAACTTCCCGGGCATCCGGTCTGTACCAGCTGCGGTTGTTGGCAATCGCAATAGGTTCCAGTGCTGTTATGGCTCAACAAAGTCTGGCGGCATCGCTTGACCATATGAGCTATACCACCCTGCCTGGCAACCAGCAGCAAGTTTCTTTTAAACTAAGCGAGCCGGTGAATGACACACAGTCGTTCAGAATTGAACAGCCTGCAAGAATTGCTATTGATTTAATGGGTACAACTAACGCACTGGACAAAAGAATTGTTCCAGTCGGAGTTGGCAACCTTGAAAGTGTCAGTATCGTAGAGGCCGCCGACAGAACTCGCATAGTTCTAAACCTCGAAGAAATGACTGGATACCAGACAGAAGTAGACGGTGACCGATTACTCGTCACTCTGGATAGCGACGCTGAAGGTTTGTTGGATGAAAGCGATGAGGTTGCAGTTGATAATTTCGACGACACCGACATTCTGGAGTCTGTATCCGATGAAGAACTTGTGGCGGATGACACCTCAGCAGACGGCGAACTGCCGCTGGCAGTCACCGAACCAGTGGCGCCAGCAGAAGACGACAGCCTCACAGTTGAGCTTCCTTCAAGTTTGCCGTTGGATTATCAGGCTCCGGAAGATGACTTTGCAGTCGAGTCTGGTGCTCCGATAGAAGAGTATGTCGATGAGCCACTGCCTGTGAACAACAATAGCAATGCAGATTTCTCAAGACAAGCGACACCTTCGTTTAACCCGCCGCCAGCATTTAATTCACAAAAGGTTAACTACAGCGGTGAAGAACTGTCTCTGAACTTCCAGGACATCGAAATCCGCTCGGTGCTGCAGTTACTGGCTGACTTCACTGACATGAACATCGTTGTCAGCGACAACGTTGATGGTACGCTTACGCTTAGACTGAAGAACGTCCCATGGGACCAGGCGCTGGATATTATCCTGCGCACCAAAGGCCTCGACAAGCGTAGCTCCGGTAACGTGATTTTAGTAGCACCGGCTGAAGAAATCGCAGCGCGGGAAGCTGCTGAACGCGAAGCCGCACTACAAGCTATCGCGCTTGAGCCAATTCGCACTGAATTTGTTCAGGTTAACTATGCCAAAGCGACTGACGTCGCAGCAATACTAAAATCAGAGACCGGCGGTGTACTGTCTGAGCGTGGCAACGTCACAATCGATGATCGTACTAACACTATTCTGGTTAACGACACAGCAGAGGTACTGAGTAAAGTGCGCTCACTGGTGACCCGACTCGATGTACCGGTCAAGCAGGTATTAATTGAATCACGCATAGTCATTGCGACAGACGACTTCAATCGTGAGTTGGGTGCCCGATTCGGTATCAGCCGCGACACAACCAACAACGATGGTGAAGGTGTCATTTTGTCAGGTACTTCAGATGGTGTAGTTAACCTTGCAAACAACGACGCAACACTTGGAACAGAGCGATTCAACGTAAATCTGCCGGTTGTTAACCAATCCGGTAGCCTTGGACTGGCATTTGCAAAGCTTCCATTTGGCACACTCATAGAACTCGAGTTGTCAGCAATGCAGGCAGAAGGTCGCGGTGAGGTGATTTCTACTCCACGAGTCATTACAGCCGACCAGCACGAAGCTTATATCGAACAGGGTGTTGAAATTCCTTTCGCACAGGAAACCGGTAACGGCGCTACTACAACATCTTTCCGAAAAGCGGTTCTGGGTTTAAGAGTAAGACCACAGATTACTCCGGACGAGCGCATCATTATTGATCTGACTGTTAACAAAGATACTGTTGGCGAGGTGTTTAGCGGAATACCCAGTATTGACACCCGCGAAGTTAACACACAGGTACTGGTTTCTAACGGTGAGACTGTGGTTCTCGGTGGTATCTACGAGCAATCAAGTATCCAGCAGAGCAACCAGGTACCATTCTTCGGTGATCTGCCACTGGTCGGCAAACTGTTTCGACAAGATATTGCCGAAGATGACAAAAGTGAGCTACTCGTATTCGTAACTCCTAAAGTTGTTAAAGACGGTGTCACCAGCCTGGATCAATAAGCCAAACCGGCACATTCTTTCAGGACTAAAAAAAACCGCGGCGAGCCGCGGTTTTTTTTCGCCCGAATGAACCACAATGTGCTAACCGAGTCGAGAACACATAGCGGAAATCCTGACATTCGTGCTAATGTGACTTAACTAACCTCGAAGCCCGATGCGTCCCGTACCAGTTCGGCACACCCAGTATGGCGAGTATTTTTTTAATAGGCCCGATGGGCGCTGGAAAAACAACGGTGGGCAGACAACTGGCTCGTCGACTCAACCAGCCGTTTTTCGACAGCGACCGCGAGATAGAATCTTCCTGCGGCGTAGACATTCCCACAATATTCGACTTCGAAGGCGAGTCCGGTTTTCGCAGTCGTGAAGAGCGCATGATCGACTTCCTTACACGTAAAAAAGATATCGTGCTCGGCACCGGCGGTGGTGCGGTGCTGCGCGAGGCAAATCGCGAGAACCTCAGAGCCAGAGGCGTGGTGGTTTTCCTTGATGTCGATATCGACGTACAGGTGGAACGCACATCCAGAAACAATTCACGTCCGTTACTGCAACAAGGTGATCCCAGAGCCACACTGCTCGCTATCAGCAAAGAGCGTGGCCCGATCTATCGTCAACTCGCGCATGTTCATGTCAGTACCAGTAATCAACGCCATCAAAAGGTTGTTGACAAAATCTGTCGCCAGCTAAAGCAGCTGGATCTGCCAAACACCGTAACAGCGGACAATACTGCAACTGACAAGACAACCGCTGCCACCTCCCCTGTGGTCGATGATCAGTTAGATCCGGACACCGACACTGTTGGAAAAAAATAACTACCTGCCATGTCATCAACCACCACACTCAATGTCGATCTCGGGGATCGCAGCTACCCGATCTATACCGGACAGGATCTCATCGGCGACAGTGCGCTGTTTCAACAGCACATCAGCGGTAAAAAAATACTTATTGTCACTGATGACAATGTCGCACCGCATTATCTCGACAACCTGAAGACTACCCTCAGCACCTACCAGTGCCATAGCGTCACACTGCCTGCCGGAGAAGCGCACAAAAACCTCGATGCAGTAAGCACTCTTTACAATGAGTTGATTCAAAATCGCTTTGACCGCAACTGCACAGTGTTGGCCCTCGGTGGTGGCGTCATCGGTGATATCACAGGCTTTGCCGCGGCGTCCTATCAACGCGGAGTTGCTTTCGTACAGGTACCGACCACACTGCTTGCCCAGGTAGATTCCTCGGTGGGAGGCAAAACCGGTGTCAATCATCCGCTCGGTAAAAATATGATCGGCGCCTTTCACCAGCCGGCTTGTGTCATCGCAGACATGAACACACTCGACACGCTCCCCGAACGTGAGCTCAAAGCCGGACTCGCTGAAGTAATCAAGTACGGATTAATAGACGACAAGCCATTTTTCGAATGGCTCGAGCAGGAAATCCCCAACCTATTGTCTCTTGATAAAACATCACTCGGCCGGGCGGTAGAAAAATCCTGTCAGCAAAAAGCGCTTATTGTCGCCGCTGATGAACTCGAATCAGGCCGTCGCGCTCTGCTCAATCTCGGTCATACCTTCGGCCATGCAATCGAGACCGCACTCGGTTACGGCAACTGGTTACACGGTGAAGCTATCGCCGCCGGCATGTGCCTCGCCGCCCGCTTTTCGGCAGATCACGGATTCTGCGACGAAAACACGGTC
This sequence comes from uncultured Granulosicoccaceae bacterium, assembly GCA_964550655.1. Taxonomy (GTDB): domain Bacteria; phylum Pseudomonadota; class Gammaproteobacteria; order Granulosicoccales; family Granulosicoccaceae. The sequence goes on along the minus strand of CAZKAQ010000012.1, from coordinate 30,794 downwards.
ACCAACACTCGAGCAATTTTTACCAAAGCCGGCCTTCCGGTTGAACCACCGGCAGATATGACCGCTGAGCGTTGCCTCGATCTCATGTCCCATGACAAAAAAGTCCGCGACAACAACTTAACCCTGGTACTGATGCGCGGAATCGGTGAAGCCTTCCTGTGTAACGATTTTGATCAACAGAAACTCAAAAATACGTTAAATAATGTCTTTAACTGATACGACTCTGATACAACAGATGTCAAACTCGTAACCCTTCATTACCTTCGGCTGGCTGGCGTTGCCGTGACCCTTCAAGTCATCTACTATCGGCGGGTTAAAACTCAAGCTGCACGCGGTGACCGCTACACCGCAACAGGCATAAACGGTTGATTAGTTTAATTGGTTTTTGCCGAGGCCCCGTCGCCCGCGTCTGTTTGATCTTATCGATCGCCTCACAACGGACAGAACCTTTATGCCAGTTCAAGATGCCCAATCAGGTGCCAGACTTCACGATGCAACACTCAGCGAGCTCGGGCTGACCGAACAACCGTTTCTTGAGGACAAAAAGCGTCAGCCAATTACTGACACAACCCAACAGAAAACACGTGCCGCTCTTGAGCAGCATGTACGCTTCGGCGACTCACTGCACCTGCTCATCGGCGAAGACGGAGCCGGCAAAACAATCCTGTTGCAACAACTGCTAAAACACTGCAAAAACAGCGTCAAACCGTTTGTGGTCAAAGGCTCCGAAGACTTTCAGGCAGATGCCTTTCTCTACGCCGTACTGAGCGACCTCAAACAAGAGGAACAAACAGAAGAGCCGGTGGAACAATATATCGATTCACTGGCGCCGATATTCGAGCAAATCACCACAGATCAACTCAGTCCGGTACTGATAATCGATGACGCACACCTGGCCCCGATCGAAGAAATCGCAGTACTGGTGGATACAATCCAGAACTTTGAAAATGAAGGCGGACAAACAGCCCGCCTGCTACTTACAGGCACTAACGCACTAAAGCAATCGATCAACCGCTTCGAACAACAATACGAAGACCTTGATCTCAGCTACAGCACCACACTAATGCAGCCGCTTGACGAGACACGCACACAACAATACCTTAGCGCCCGGCTTCACCAGGCAGGCTTTGCCGACACCTTCCCGTTCACCGACAAGGCAATAAGCAAAATCCAGCGCGACGCAGACGGTCTGCCCGGTGGCATAAACCAGGCAGCTTCGCACTATCTGAATGGCGTCTATCGCGGCAACGCCGCCAACGACACAAAGGCCGGCTGGCTGTCTTCACTTGAATGGCCGGTACTGGCAATAGGGGCCGCAGCGCTGGCAGCTATTGGTCTCGGATTGTCGTTGTTCTTCGGCAATGAACCGGAGACTGATGTTATCCCTGTTGCAGCAAGCGATATCACAATACAAACAGAGCAACCGGTTGTGGAGCCTTCGTCAATCAGTGAATCAACAACACTCAATGCATCTCAGGATACGCTGGTTCTGCCAGAGACAGATTCTTTTGCAGACGCTACCCCTGCCGTTACAACATCAGAAAGTATTGAACAGGTGCAGTCCCTGCCTGAAGAGATAATAACTGAAGAGATAATAGAAGAAACCTCATTGGCCCTGCCGTCGGCTACTGTTGAAGAGGAAGTCGGTCAAGCTACAACTAATACGGCAGTAGAGATAGCTGACAACACCAGTTCGGTCAACATAACTGTACCGGTACCCTCGAACAATCAGGACAATGCAGCAGCGAAAAGTGTCGGAAGCATTAATACTGCAACGGCAGAAAGCGCTGGCCAAATTGCAGATAACGAGCTTTTGCAGACCACAGATCCGGCGCAACTTGCGGCAGCCATCAACAGTACATCAGACAACAGCAATGTTAACGAGACCATCGTAGAACCCGTTAGCGATCTTTTGGGGGGCGATACTGATGCTGCAGCGCCAGCACCGGCAGACAACTTCTCAGAGCCCGCTGAAGAAACCATTGTCAGGTCGGATCGTGCGATTGAAAACGAGCGCTGGGTGCTGTTTCAATCACCGCTTAAATTCACCGTACAACTGGCCACATCGCGCGAACGAAGCTATATCATCGAGCTGGCTCGAACAATGAACGTACAGGACCCCGTCGCCATTTATCCATTCCTGACAACCAACAGCAGCAATCCGGTATTCGGTTTACTGAGCGGCCTTTATGACACGCGAAGTGACGCCATAGCGGCGGTTGAAAATATGAGCGAAGAAGTCAAAAAATTCGGCGTATGGATTCGACCGGTAAGCGATTTACAAGCAGATATTAAACGCCGCCAATAGACTTATTCCTTGCAGTTTGTAGCAAATTCGCTCACTATAAAGGCGAGGTGGAACTGAAAGACCACAACAAAAATCACCCGGCAAATAAATGTCGGTTGCTGCCCCTCACGGCCCGTGCCAGCCATCCAATCAACATTCATCTGATGATGGCACACTGACGGATTCGGCTGATTCCAGCTGACAACAACCAGCTCCAGACGCTTTTTGTTTTAATCCGGAACGGGCTAAAAACCGACAAAATAAAAACCCACCGCTGGCGGAAAACACAGAGGGTTATCATGAACGCACTGGATAAACTGGCGGCGAGCGGGCTTTATCGACCGGAGTTTGAACACGACAACTGCGGCTTTGGACTGATTGCGCAGATCGACGGAAGGCCTTCCCACAAACTGGTAAAGACGGCAGTGGAAGCGCTCGGTCGAATGACACATCGGGGAGCCGTCGCGGCAGACGGAAAATCCGGTGACGGTTGCGGTCTGCTGTTGCGCAAACCGGTCAATTTTCTGCGAGCCAAGGCAGCAGAATGTAACTTTGAAGTCGGTCGTAACTTTGCAGTCGGTATGATTTTTCTGAATCAGGACACTGCAAAGGCCGAGCTTGCACGTGCAATCCTTAACAGAGAGATAAAAACACGCTACCTGACGGTCAACGGCTGGCGGGTAGTTCCCACCAACGCGGACGCATGCGGCCTTGAAGCCAAAAAGACACTGCCACAAATTGAGCAGATTTTTGTTACCGCACCTGATTACATGGATGCGGCGGAATTCAACCGCAATCTATTTGTAGCCAGAAGAAAAACCGAGCTGTTGCTGCGTGAATCTGATCCTGAGTTCTATATCAATACCCTGTCAGCTGATGTCATTCTCTACAAAGGTCTGATGATGCCGGACAGACTTCCGGTCTTCTATGAAGATCTGAATGACCCGACGCTTGAATCACGCATCGCAGTCTTTCACCAGCGTTTTTCAACCAATACCATGCCACAGTGGCGACTGGCACAACCGTTCAGATACCTGGCTCACAACGGTGAGATCAACACCATTCGCGGCAACCGCAACTGGGCCAACGCTCGCGCTTCTAAATTCCACAGCGAGCTGCTACCTGAACTCAGAGAACTACTGCCACTGGTATCAATGGCAGGTTCAGATTCCATGTCACTGGATAACATGCTTGAAGTATTGGTTTCCGGCGGCATGGATATTTTTCGCGCTATGCGTTTGTTATTGCCACCTGCATGGCACAACATGAGCTCCACCGATCCCGAGATGCGCGCATGGCTCGAGTATGCATCAATGCATATGGAACCCTGGGACGGACCTGCTGGCGTTGTACTAACAGATGGTCGCTACGCATCCTGCGTACTTGATCGCAACGGCTTGCGACCCGCGCGCTATGTCATTACTCGTGACCGACAAATAACGCTGGCATCAGAGATCGGTGTCTATGACTATGACCCCGAAGACGTGGTTGCTAAAGGTCGTGTTAAACCAGGGCAGATGTTCGCAGTTGATACAGACACAGGCGAGATACTGCAGCCGGAAAAAATTGATGCACAACTAAAGACAAGCCGACCGTTTGCTCGATGGCTGCAAACGCATTCCAGACACTTGCGTTCCAGACTTCGGGACACACCTCCTGCCAAACCTTCGATGGATGACGATCAACTTAAAGTCTATGAAAAGATGTTCGGCGTCACCTTCGAAGAGCGTGATGAAATACTCCGTGTACTGGCAGAAGATGCACAGGAAGCTATCGGCTCTATGGGGGATGACACGCCTTTTCCCGTGTTCTCCACCAATGTTCGTTCACTCTACGAGAATTTCCGCCAGCAGTTCGCACAGGTAACCAACCCACCCATTGATCCGCTTCGCGAATCAATTGTGATGTCACTCGAAACATGCCTGGGCGTTGAACTGAATCTGTTTAAAGAAACATTTGATCATGCAAGAAGACTACTGGTTCGATCCCCGGTTCTGTCACGCGAGAAATTTGAAACATTACTTGCGATGAATGACGAGGCCGAGTATCGACACCAGAAAATTGATCTGAATTTTGATCCGGCAACACAGACGCTGCAACAAGCTATTAGCCGAATTACAGAACAGACGATTCAAGCGGTCAAAGAAGGAACCGTTATTATCGTTTTAAGTGACAACAATCTGAAACAGGGAATGTTACCGGTACACGCTCTGCTCGCCACAGGTGCTGTTCACCATGCACTTATTGAAGCCGGATTGCGCTGTGATGCAAACATTGTTGTTGAAACCGGTACCGCACGAGATCCGCATCATATTGCAGTGTTAATCGGTTACGGTGCGACCTGCGTCTACCCGTACCTCTCCTATGAGAGCATTCGTGGCATGGTGCATCGTGGTGAAATCGATGGTAAAGACGCCCTTAAGCTTGAGCAGAATTACCGCAAAGGTATAAACAAAGGTCTTTTGAAAGTACTCTCCAAAATGGGGATATCAACTATCGCAAGCTACCGTGGTGCGCAGTTGTTTGAAATTGTCGGACTACACGATGAGGTCGTTAATCAATGTTTTACCGGCACAACCAGCCGGATTCAAGGTGCTGACTACAGCGACCTGACACGTGATCAGCAGTTACTTGCTGACACTGCCTGGATCAAACGGACCGACACACCACACGGTGGACTACTAAAGTACGTAGAGGGTGGCGAGTATCATGCCTACAATCCGGATGTCGTCGGTACCTTACAAGAGGCGGTTAATTCTGGTGAATACAGCGACTATGAAAAGTACGCTGCTATCGTCAACGGGCGGCAACCGACAACCGTCAGAGATTTACTAACACTTAAAACCGCAAGCGAACCAGTACCACTGGACGAAGTAGAATCAGCAAGGGATATTATCAGTCGCTTTGACTCTGCAGGCATGTCACTCGGCGCGCTGTCACCCGAAGCACATGAAACTCTGGCAGAAGCCATGAACGCGCTCGGTGCAAGATCAAACTCCGGTGAAGGCGGAGAAGATCCAAAACGCTATGGCACCAGAAAGAACTCCAAAATCAAGCAGGTCGCATCAGGACGCTTCGGTGTGACACCACACTACCTTGTTAACGCAGAAGTCATTCAAATTAAAATTGCACAGGGTGCAAAACCCGGTGAAGGTGGTCAGTTACCGGGTCACAAGGTAAACGATACTATTGCCACGTTACGTTACTCAATGCCCGGCGTGTCTTTGATATCGCCGCCACCGCATCACGACATCTACTCCATCGAAGATCTCGCACAACTGATCTTTGACTTAAAACAAGTTAACCCCGCCGCTCTGGTATCAGTAAAACTGGTGGCAGAAGCCGGCGTCGGAACCATTGCAGCAGGTGTCGCAAAAGCCTATGCAGATCTGATTACTATTTCCGGCTACGACGGCGGTACCGGTGCTTCACCACTGACCAGTGTCAAGTATGCAGGCTCGCCATGGGAGCTCGGCATGTCAGAGACCCACCAGATACTGCGTGCCAATAATCTGCGTGACAAAGTCAGAATACAAACTGATGGCGGACTAAAAACCGGGCTCGATGTCATCAAGGCCGCTCTGCTCGGTGCTGAAAGTTTCGGCTTCGGCACCGGACCAATGATCGCTATGGGCTGTAAATTTTTGCGCATTTGTCACCTAAACAACTGTGCGACCGGAGTTGCCACGCAACACAAAGTGCTGCGCCTGCGGCACTTCCGCGGTGATGTTGAAAAAGTCGTCCACTACATGGAGTTTGTAGCAGAAGATGTTCGACGACACCTGGCAAATCTTGGCTATCGCAACCTGAATGAAATTATAGGCAGAACAGATCTGCTCGAACAAATTGAAGGTAATACACAGCGCCACAGCAAAGTAGACTTTTCACAACTGCTGTCTGACGGTGGTGTACCAAGAGAGGCGCCGCGGTATTGCACCCAGAAGCGCAACCGTCCGTTTGACAAAGCGGAGCTCGCTACTCAGATGGTGGCCGAATGCATGCCGGCTATCCAGTCAAAATCCGGTGGTGATTTTCACTTCAAAATTAAAAACGTCAATCGTTCAATCGGCGCCAGGTTATCCGGAGAGATTGCCAGACTGCACGGCAATCTCGGTATGGCTGATACGCCGATCAATGTTCACATGAAAGGTACAGCAGGTCAGAGCTTCGGTGTATGGAATGCGGGTGGACTCAATCTGTTACTCGAAGGTGATGCAAACGATTACGTCGGCAAGGGCATGGCAGGCGGCAAGATCGTTATTAAGCCACCGCCAGGTTCGCGATTCATCAGTCACGAAAACACCATTGTTGGCAATACCTGTCTGTACGGTGCTACCGGTGGTCACATGTATGTCTCCGGTCTCGGTGGCGAGCGATTCGCGGTACGAAATTCCGGTGCTACCACGGTAATTGAAGGGGTTGGCGATCATGCATGCGAGTATATGACGGGCGGTTGTGTTGCTGTTCTCGGTGAAACCGGCGTCAACTTCGGTGCAGGTATGACCGGCGGGTTTGCATTTGTATTCGATAAACACAACCTGTTTGTAGATCGCTACAACCACGAACTGATAGACATCCAACGCATCCACCCCGAATCGATGGAAGCCTATCGACACGTGCTGCAAGAGCTGCTCGAAACCCACATTGCTGAAACTGATAGTGAATGGGGTCGTGAACTGCTGGAGAATTTCTACAGCCTGAGCTCGCGTTTCTGGCTGGTGACACCAAAAGCCGCTGAACTGTCCGCCCTGCTCTCAACCCTGAAAAGAGCAGCGTAGGAGTCTGGTTTTTCGGTTACTTTTCTTCCGGGGACCCCACACTGGTGTCCCCTGTTCGTCTTACGAAAAACGCATTTGTCGCTCGCTATAAAGACTCTGCATCTGCGATAATGATCTATGGCCGGCCGCATCCCGCAATCATTTATCGACGACCTACTCTCCCGGGTAGATATCGTCGAGGTCATTGATCGCTATGTACCGCTCAAAAAAGCCGGTGCCAACCACAAAGCCTGCTGCCCGTTCCATGGTGAAAAGACACCATCATTTTCAGTAAGCCAGCCGAAGCAGTTTTACCATTGCTTTGGCTGCGGTGTATCAGGCAACGCAATAAGCTTTTTGATGGAATTCGACAATATGCACTTTGTCGATGCTGTCGAGTACCTGGCCGACCGTGCGGGCCTTGAAGTTCCTCGCGACGCAGTGACCACCATCACGCCCTCACAGCAAGGGTTGTTCGATGCTCTCGCCGCGTGCACTGATTTCTATAAACAGCAGCTTCGAAAAACTCCAAAGGCAATCGAGTACCTCAAACAACGCGGCATCAGTGGTGAAACGGCACAACGATTCGAACTCGGTTTTGCACCTGATGCGTGGCATGCATTGACAGAAAATACAAAGGCCGGGGAATCCGAGTTACAGCAGTCAGGCATGCTGGTGCGCAGCGACTCCGGCAGAACGCATGATCGCTTTCGCAATCGCATCATGTACCCGATCCGCGATCGCCGCGGCCGGGTAATCGGATTCGGTGGAAGAGTCATGGACAACTCCGAACCCAAATACCTGAATTCACCTGAAACACCGTTATTTCAAAAAGGTCGTGAACTCTATGGACTCTACGAACTGCGTCGAGCCACTCGCGGCAGCCCCGACAGAATTCTAGTCGTTGAAGGCTACATGGATGTTATTGCACTTGCTCAGGCAGGTATCGACACGGCAGTTGCCACATTGGGCACTGCTACCTCCACTGAACAGATAACGATGCTTTTCAGAGAGTCAGATGAAATTGTCTTTTGTTTTGATGGTGATGCGGCAGGTAAAAAAGCTGCATGGCGAGCACTGAACTCGGCACTACCGTGTCTTAAGTCCGGCAGGGATGCGCGTTTTTTATTCCTGCCTGACGGAGAAGACCCGGATACATTGGTGAAGTCCATGGGATCTGAAAAATTTATGCAGAACCTCATAGAAAACGGCATCGACGCTGCCAGCTTTATGTTTCAACAACTTGAACTGCAGGCGCAAAAAGGCACTGACCAAAGCAGTACCGGCAACAAAGCACGACTCGCTGAAATAGCCAAACCATTGATATCCAACATCCCGAGCGGAGTTTATCGATCACTGGTAGAGGAACAGCTGCATGAACGAGTTGGTGTGGTGGTATTCAAAACACAGGATCAACCAGGCATTCAGTCAGGTACTCAGTCGAGATCGCAACCCGCCTATCGAACGTCACAGCCACCACAAAACAGCGGTATGTCACCGGTCAGAAAAGCACTCATCGCAATACTTGATACACCTTCTATAGTGCTGGAGGTTGATCCGGAAGCCTACGAGTTTTCTATAGATATTCCCGGAGCAAACCTGTTACTGGAAATCGTTGCTATCATCGAAAGTAAACCTGAAATTACCACCAGCGGAATACTCGAACGATTCCGCGACTCCGATCAAGCCGAAGCACTGCATAAGCTTGCACGCGCCGGCATGGCAGGTAACCCCGAATCAGAGATCGATACACCGCTCAGTTTGCTGCTGCACGCTATCGAACTGTTAAACAAAGAATCACTTCTGATGACACTAAAACAGAATGCAGAAGATTTGCAATCGCCTTCGCAAATGAGTGATGCCCAAAAAGACGAATTGCGAAAGCGTTTAGAACAACTAAAAAAACACAATCAGTAAATCATCACGTGAGAACTACCCGCCTCTATATACCGGACCGTATTGATGCAGACGCTGTCAATAATTCGAATGCACCGCTTGTCACACTGGGAGCAGACGATTCACGCTACCTTATTAAAGTTATGCGCTACAAAGAAGGCGACAAGGTAGAACTGTTTAACGGCGATGGCAACAACTACCCGGCGACCATAGTAAGCGCTGGTAAATCCACGCAACTTAAGCTCGATGCAGCAGAGCCAAACCACAATGAATCACCGCTAGAGTTAACACTGGTACAGTCACTCGCCAAAGGCACCAAACTTGACATCATTGTTCAAAAAGCCACAGAGCTGGGTGTGCACAAAATCTCTCCGGTAAGCTCTGAGCGCAGCGTGCTGCAAGTAGACGAAAATCGTGCACAAAAAAAGCTCGAACACTGGAATAAAATCGCACGCAGCGCCTGCGCCCAGAGCAATCGAAGTACCGTACCGCTTATTGACCCGGTAACCGACCTCAAAAGCTGGCTAGAACAACACAAAAATGAAACCAGTATTCTGATACACCCGGATAGCAGCAATACGTTTAAAAGCCTCAAAGCTGTTACTGCATTAAATATTCTGGTGGGACCCGAAGGCGGGTTTAGTGAACAAGAGCTGACACTTGCTACAAACTCGGCAGTCAAGTCTGTCAAATGCGGCCCAAGAGTTCTACGTACCGAAACCGCCGGCTTTACAGCAATCGCTATCGTACAAGCACTAATCGGTGATATGAGCTAGGAAAATCCTGCCGTTCGGTGGCGTTACTTTTCGTGGGACAAACACGACATGCCCTTCAGGCGGAGTCACTTTTCAAAAGACGAAAAGTAACCAAAAGTCTTATTGCGACTACTCAGCCCTTCGGGTGCCTGCGGCATTTTGAGAGTGATCGCTCCGGCGGGCCGCGCAAATGGCCATCCCTGGCCAACAGCGCTCTCTGCGCCGTCCATGGCGCCCCGACCCACCTCCACGAGCACTCCCAAAACTGATTAACGCAGGTAGGTCAAAAGCTATAAGCAACTGCAACTGCAACTACTACAATGGCTGTGGCAAGAGCTTAAGAAAGACGCTTGTCCTTTTTATTGACAGTTTGAAGCTTGATGGCGTCGATTTGGTGAAGAGTTCGATCTAACATTCATCTTAAATATTGGCTTCTTTTTGCAAAGATTCAATAAGTTGTGCAGCAGTACAGTTTCGCGCTTTAAGGTAGCCGGTTCCTGCCCACAATGACATCAATTCAAAATCTCTTTGCTGGCCCGCTACTTTGCGCAATGCCCCTGTTAGAGAGTTTTGCCACGGAAAAGGTAACACATCAGTATCGCTGGTCGACTCGATAAACAAATTGCGGATACCACGCGCCGGTCGACCCGAAAACCCGATAGTAACCTGAGTTTCTCTGTTGCCAAGTGACTCAATGGCTTCACGGTAGATCGCACTGCTGCCACACTCATCAACGGTCAGGAACGCTGACCCTAGCTGCACCGCATCTGCTCCACGGCCAAGCGCCGCTGCGATATCTGATCCATCCATAATGCCGCCTGCTGCTATAACAGGGCTGCTGCAATTTTCAGAGATAACTTTAACCAGATCCAGAGTAGCAAGCTTGTCGTCCGCAGCAGTCGTATCAAACACACCACGGTGACCACCTGCTTCATAACCCTGAGCGACAATAAAATCAGCACCCGCTGCCTGCGCCGCCGTCGCCTCCGCAAGGTTTGTAGCAGACATCGCGACATGACAACTCGCACCGTGAATAACATCGATAATCTCTTTTTCAGGAATACCAAGGTGAAAACTGATCAGTGACGGTTTATAGATTAATGCAGCCTTCACCTGATCACTCAGCTGCGGCAGCTTAGTGGCGTGTTTCAGTGCGTTTGTGTCAATTTCTACACGAGGTAGTAATGGCTGGAGTTTTTTCACAGCACTAATCACCGCACCCGCTTCGGGTTCGTCAAGCTGCGGGAAGACAAAAAAATTAGCGTTCCAGCCACAATCTGATTCAAGTCCTGATCTCGCACACAGCTCGCGGAAGTCCCGGCATAGCACGTCTACCTGATCCGGTGTCGAGTAAGCAAAACCAAACGAACCCAGCGCACCCGCTGCTGTAACCGCTGTGACAAGCTCAGGGGTCGTCGGACCTCCGGCCATCGGCGCCTGCACAATCCCGCAGCGAAGATTCAGCAGCGTCTGTAATTTGGATTTCATCTCTGGCAATTGGCCCGATTAGTGACAGTCAGCGCAGTGTAATACCAACTGGCGCAAGTTTCAGTGAGTTGTTACCGGGCATATACAGAATCGGGCGCGAATCCTGCTCTTTAAGATCCTCGCAAATGCACCGCTGGCGGTATGCATTTCTACTCGCCTGACAGTCTGTTATCAGACAGCTTGCGAGAAAAACACGGTAGTACGGATAAGTGCAGAAGATTCGACCTTCAATGTTCGCACGCTCCCGAGACCTGAAATTTAACTGATGTCGATCGCTTATAAGCGCCGATAGAAAATGGTATTCCAGAGTTAGTATATGTTGACAGAAGAAGAACTACTCACAGCGTCAGAAGACGACTACATGAACGACAAACAGCTCATGTTTTTTCAGCAACGCCTACTCGAAATGCGTCAATCATTGATTGACGAAAATGACAATGAGCAAATAGGATCGCTTGAAACTGAACGTGCGGCAGATGAATCGGATCGTGCCACACAGGAAGAGCAATACTGGATACAAGTGCACATGAAAGAGCGTGCAAGTAACCTGATAAACGACATTGACAAAGCCCTGCACAGAATACGAACCGGCGATTACGGGTTTTGTGAAGACACAGGTGAAGAGATAGGCATAGAGCGACTTTTGATCCGTCCTACTTCACTCTATACAGCAGAAAACCAAGCAAGACGCGAGCTGCAAACTCGTCAATACGCAAGCGCCTGATTACCACTATAAACACGCTTTAAAGATTCCGGGCGCTGTCAGCCCGGAATTCCTATAGATTGCACCGAATCCGGATTATTCTGCCCTTCTGCAGAGTATCAAATAACCTCCGCTCTTACTTTTTAGTTCTACGAGTACTGGCAGCTTTGGCTTTTTTATGCTTCAGCGGTGATGCCTTATCAAGACGAGGATGGCTGGTTTTAAATTCTTTGTGTAAATCCTTAACCTGCTCCATGCCTTTTATAGACTCATAAATTACGTGTATTGCAGCAAGCACGTCACTGGTGTTTGCGGCCTCTGAGATAGTGTGCATGTTTCTGATCGGGAATCCGATAGAGGTTGCAGCGCAATCGACACTCGCCAATACACCTGCCATACCGTCAGTACCCGTGTCGTTGCCACAAACATCGAGCTGCATTGGAATTTTATGTTTTAGCGCGGCTTTTTTGATATGCAGATTCAAATTTTCGGTAACAATTGCGCCGGTTGAAAGCGTAAAACCCTTGCCCATCTCAAGTGGCGACATATTCCGATCACCAATGTTGGGAGCTGCAACATAGTCGTGGTTGACGTCAACAGCGATTATCGCATCCGGTTTTAATTCACCTGCCATCACCCGACTACCGAAACGACCAATCTCTTCATGTGATGCAAAAGCAAACTGGCAGCGTACCTTCTTCATTGCACTTGCGCCGGCTACAAGTTTGGCAATCTCTGCTGCAACAAAACAACCCAGACCATTATCAAGGTAGGCACCATAAAAGGTATCAGGGCTGAATGATCTTTTGATCGGTCGGTCAAGCAATAAGGTGTCACCCGGTCGAATACCGAGCGCATGAATCTGCCCTGCTTTGTCTTCGCCGTGTATTTGCAACTCCAGATACAGTTGCTTGGGACGGATACCTCTCTCGCCCGAACGTTGTGCAGGTTCAGAAAAGTGTATTGCCCCCATGGCTTCAACCGTGCCGCCTTTGATCTCCCGAAAGCTGCCGGGCTTTTGTGGATCATCGCTGTACAGCGTGACTTCATGACCGATTAAAGTACACGGAAGAAACGCATCACTGTTGATATAAATCTTGCCATCCGGAGCAATTTTTCGCACCTGCATACGGATCTTGTCTGCGTGTCCGATTATCATGACAGTAAACATGTCATCTTTACCCGGATGGGTATCCCACACCACACCGGCATTGCCCTGAAAACGATGTAGATCCCAGCTCTTTGGTGCAAATTTACGCAGGTACGGGTTGATCACGCCTTCAGTCATCGCACTTTCCAGCCCGACAGGACTGGGTGCCGCGATAATCTCCCGCATCACCTTGAACTGCGTTTCAGGCATGGGTTTTGTCCAGGGGGCCGATTTACTCATTCAATGTTTTCCAGAAAATAGTTAATTAAATTTGGACACTGCAAACCGTTCTCGGTTCACGGGTCCGGATAGTTCTTATTATAGACCGGATTCGCCAGTGTTAAGTGTTAAGACTATTCAGGATAAAATCTTTCTGAGCCGCTCTACCCGCTTGCGATTCACACCAATATCACTGTAGCCGACCCGCGACGAGGATCTGATATCAAGCTTGCCGTCAGCAATCTGTGCCGCGAGATCGTCAACAAATCTGAATACTGCACTGGTAAATGTAGCCTGGATAGTAGTGTCATCATTGGCTGTTATTTTACCACCAATTGATTCTATCGCACTGATCACATCAACTACACCGTGATTGGCAAGATCTATCGCTTCGATACAATGCGGATCATCAGGATTTTGCAGGCTGCAGACACAGTTGGGTTTAGCCCCGCATAGCGGCAATGGTCCACTCGACAAATCAGGTGAAGCCTGCTTACGGGACTGCATTCCCTTAACAAAGAAAATTCCGCATAGTAAACCAACAATTATGATCAGCTTTATCAATCTGCCGGCCTCCAAAATAAGGTAAGTTCCCGCACACAAGTTATTACCTTTGAGTGCATTCCGATGTATGCTTAAAAACGAGAGCCATCGGGAGTTTTCTGTGTCAGAACACAAACATCATCACGCACCCGCGTCTGAAATCGAAGAACGAGTGAAAAAGCTCGAGTCACTGCTGGTAGAAAAAAAACTCGTCGACCCGCTGAGTCTGGATTTACTGGTTGATACTTATCAGAACAAAGTAGGCCCCAGAAACGGTGCAGCTGTGGTGGCGCGCGCCTGGACAGACGAAGATTATCGCAAGCGACTGCTCAATGATGCAACTGCGGCAATCATTGAGATGGGCTACGCCGGCAGACAAGGTGAACATATGGTCTGTGTTGAGAATACAGCTTCAGTACACAATATGGTTGTGTGTACCCTGTGCTCATGCTATCCATGGCCGGTACTCGGACTGCCTCCCACCTGGTATAAGGCCAGCAGTTACCGGGCACGGGCGGTGTCAGAACCACGCGCAGTTCTACAGGAATTCGGCACAGAGTTAGAGCCGGATATTGAAGTCAGGGTGTGGGACTCCACCGCTGAAATCCGGTATCTGGTATTGCCAAAGCGGCCACCAGGTACTGAGTCATACAGTGAAGAGCAGCTCGCCGCCCTGGTGACCCGCGACTCCATGATAGGCGTCACTGAAGTCAGCATACCGCAATGAATGGTGCGCATGATCTCGGTGGTAAGCACGGCTTCGGACCGATTGATCAATCGCAGGAAGAAAATTTTATCCATCAGTGGGAGGAAACCGTATTCGGCCTCACGCTAACCTGCGGCATGCTTGGCCAATGGAATCTTGATCAGTCTCGATCAGCAAGGGAAAACACAGATCCTGCAGAGTATCTGTCAAGCACTTACTACGAGCATTGGTTACACGGTCTGGAATTACTATTGCTGCAAAAAGGTATGATCACCGAAGAAGAACTGCGCAGCGGAACTAATGCTGGTAAAACCAATCTGCAGGCAGTAACACCTGAGCAGGTAACCACCATCATCAGTACAGGTGCACCGACGCAGTTACCGCAACGTACACCGGGCCGTTTTCAACTTAACCAGCCGGTAGTGGTAAACCCTGACAATCCAAAGCACCACACCCGAGCGCCCTCTTATGTGAAAGGCGTGCGCGGTATGATCACTCATCTGCATGGCGCGCATATCTATGCTGACGAACACGCAAAGACTGGCAACAAAGTACCCGAACACCTCTACTCTGTTCGCTTTGAAGGAACAGACATCTGGGGCAGTGCGGCCGAACCCAATAGTTGCGTCTATGTTGATCTGTTTGAACCCTATCTAACAGCAGCCGATACCACCAATCCTCAGCGGTAACTTATGAGCAGCCAGACACCACAATTTGAAAAACAGCCAACTGACGACGGCGCACCGGTGTTTGACACACCGTGGCAGGCAAAGTCATTTGCAATGGCAGTGCAACTCAATGAATCCGGAGTTTTCACATGGACCGAATGGGCAGACAGATTGTCCGATCATATAGCCGAGTTTGAAACGCACAGCACAATAAGTAACAGCGATGACTACTACACACTATGGCAAACAGCACTTGAAAGTCTGGTAGCTGAAAAGACAGATAATAAACAGGCTTAATTACACCTTCCTGCTGTCTTACAAATTTTCCAAATGTGCTAACGAGTGTAGTTTAAAACATTATTACCGTGTAGGGTGGTATAAGCCAAAGGCGCATCCACCTAAGTAATATTTTCACAATACCTAACCCGGACTATTCACGAAATCCACGGCATCTCACTTGATCTTTGATTCCACCTTAAGATACTTTTAAGAGGGATTTTTTCTTTTGCAAATATCAGTAAGATCAATATCAAGAATCATCACGATAGAAAACAACCTGAATATGCATACTCTTCGCAATACCTGTCTGATTGCCGTAACGGAATTGTCACGCGCCCTCATTACACGCCGGGGTCTGTTATCACTGACAGCATTTACCCTTGTCTGGATACTGATACTCACCACAATCATTAGAACCGCACCATTGCTGGTTCAAAATGGCGCATCAATCGGATCGATGCTCGGTTCGGAAACTATCCTTTCAATTGCCAAATGGAAGGTAGAGGAATTCGGCGTTCACTGGTTTATCGGTTTATATATTTTTCCAATCTGCAGTATTTTCTACGCCGCAGATCAAACAGCCTCCGACAGAGTACGCGGTACGTTAAAACTGTTAACTCTGCATACCAGTCGCAGCAGTTTATTTCTCGGCAGATTCTTCGGCATGATGACGGTACAAGCGATAGTAATTGCACTGACGCTAATAAGCACACTGGTAGTGGCTGTACTTCGTGACCCTGCACTGTTATCCGGGTCTGTTGCCAACGCCTGGTTTATCTGGGTAAACCTAATGATTGTTATCGCTCCTTACACTGCGCTGATGGCAGTTATCTCACTATTTGCAAAATCCGGTATGCAGGCAATGACCTACGCAAGTATTTTATGGATTGTGCTGTTGTTTGTTATCCACTATCTGTCGAGCCGATTCCCTGAAGCAGAATTATTAAAAACAATATTTCCCGGTTCCCAGGTCAGTGAACTGGTAAAACATCATGACTGGAGCTCTTTGGTTACAGTAATCATCCCTGCAATTCAAACGCTGGTCTTTTTAGTCCTCGGGCTATTCATCATGCACAGGGTAGATCTGTAATGGAGCTAATCAGATGCGAAAACTTAAGCAAGCACTACGGCAGGTTACGGGCGCTGGACAACATCGACCTTAGTATTGAAGCAGGCAAACCCGTAGCACTCGTCGGCCCCAATGGTGCAGGTAAAACCACGTTAATGAGTCTTATAGCCGGATTTATTCGACCAACAACAGGCAGTGTCACAATAAATGACCCAGCCACAGGTGGTTCTGCAGCAGGACAATCGTCGATAAAAAGCAGGCTTTCCGTACTCCCACAGGACGCTCAGTTCGATCCGAATTTCTCTATCGGTTCACAATTGATTCTGTATGCAAAACTACGCGGCGTAAAAAAACCCAAACAACAGGTGGCACGGTCACTGGAACTTGTCCAGCTACAGGACAGATTCAAAAGTAAATCTACCGAGTTAAGCCATGGCATGAGTAAAAGACTGCTCATTGCACAAACCTTACTCGGCAACCCCGACATCATCCTGCTTGATGAACCAACTGCCGGCATAGACCCACCCAATGCCAAACTGATACGGGATCTTATCGCCAGTGAATCATCCAACACCACTTTTGTTGTCAGCTCACACAACCTTGATGAACTTGAAAAAGTCTGCGATACCGTAATTCATCTTGCCGACGGCAAACTGGTATCTCAAGGCAGTATTGCCGATGAAGTTGGCGAGCAGGGTTTTCTCACACTACAGGCAGACTATGATGCAGGTCAGTACATAGAATCAGTTGACGGGCTGATCAACGTCGGTCAAAACCAACACAATGAATTCATCATCGAGTTTGACGCAATTAATCATCCGCAGTTTCACATTGCAATGCTGCAGAAACTGGCGGACAACAATATTCGCTATAAAAGATTAATCAATGGCAGAACACTGGAAGAGAAAATGTACAGCCAAAGTAAGGCATAAGATGCTGCTGAAAAAAATGCTTCGTTATTGAGGTAATATCAATTTGGCGAATTCTAATTGATCAAAATACACCAGTCTCACTTCGAGATGTACTGCAAAAGCACGATGTGTCAACCGCACATGAGATGGAGTATTGGCGTCGTTACGTGGCTTTCTGTGCCTTCACGCTAATGACAGCGCCAGCTAATATTATTAATGCGCCTGTCCATGTTATCCAGGAATAACTTTCACCAAATACAAGGGTACCGATCAGTAGCGCCACACCTGCAGCAACATAACCAATCTGACTCAGGTAAGTTGGTCCACCGACAAACTGAAGTCGCGAATGCACTGCAATCAATACGCTCGCTGTTAATACCGTCAATACAACCGTAAACTTGATAGTTTCCAACCCAGCCGGGAACTTCGCCTCCGGCAATACCAGTATCAATATAAATAGCATGCTGGCCGCAGCCAGATTCATTCCGATGGCCAGTTCAACCGGCTCGGCTTTGTGAGGCCACGCCATTGTACGATAAACATTGCCACAGGCAAGTGACAATGGAATACATATACCTGCCAGCAGCCAGCCAATACTGGCGGGATTACCGACCTCGCCTCGAGTAATAGCGACGATAACAGCGCCAACAAAGCCAAAAGCAATACCAATTAACCCGAGGGGACTCGGCATGCGCACCTGCCATATTGATGATATTGCCAATGTAAATAACGGCGATAAAGTAAAAAGCAGTCCGGTATAACCGGAGCCCAATTCGGGAATAACCCGGTAAGTTAGTATGTTTGGCAATACCAACGAGACTAGCGCCGCCAAACAATAGAACGGTACGTTGCTAAAATTAATTAATAACGGCTTTCGGGATGCTATACGAAACGACAATAGACTCAGTGCCGCGCCACAGGAAAATAAAAATGCCCAACTAGCCGGATGAATACCCGCCAGACTACCCAGCTTGCCTAAAGGAAATGTTAGTCCCAGTAAACTACCAGTAGCAACGAGCAGGAATCCGGGGGAGTTCAATAAATTCATGGAATCCTGGGTAAATGAGATTCAAGTTTCAGACGACGTTAGGGGTTTTATATGCGTCTGAAGTTGCTATCAGAACTGAGCGCTATAGCCGCAAACAATAGTGACAGATATAAAAGACCCGGCTGCATTAAATGCAGCCGAATCAATGATGCCTTTGTTACTACACAATTAAACTACAATGCTTTATCTGTGATGGCATGTGTCCATGCACCCTCAGGTACTTTAGATATCACAGGATCAGAACCACCGGATAATAACGATTCTACCGTACGCTCGTAGTCAGCTTCATCGAGTGCACCGTTTGAACCTGCTGTAAGCTTCGCTACTTCACCCATCATTCGGATCTGATGTTCTTCAGTTTGTGCACCAGTTTCATCATTATCCAGTACTATCAACGCTGCTTCTTCAGGGTTTTCTTCAGCCCACTTCCAACCCTGCATTGAAGCGCGAACAAAGCGCACCATCTTATCTTCAAATGCGGGATCAGCCAGGTTTTCCTCCAATGCATATAAGCCGTCTTCAAGTGTGGCAACGCCCTGATCTTCGTACTTAAATGTCACCAGTTCTTCCGGAGTAATTCCTGCATCAATAACTTGCCAGTACTCGTTGTAAGTCATTGTTGAAACACAGGCAGCCTGACCATTAACAATCGGGTCAACGTTAAAACCCTGCTTTAATACTTCTACACCGTCATCACCACCGTCTGTAGACAGACCCAGTTTTCCCATCCAGCTCAAAAACGGAAATTCGTTACCGAAAAACCAGACACCGAGTGTTTTGCCCGCAAAGTCATCAGTGCTGGTAACACCGGAATCTTTACGACAAGTCAGCATCATGCCGGATGACTTAAAAGGCTGTGCGATGTTTACCATGGCCAAACCCTTCTCGCGTGCAGCAAGGGCGGCAGGCATCCATTCAACAGTTACGTCTGCTCCACCACCAGCTAACACCTGAGTAGGAGCTATGTCAGGACCACCCGGCTTTATCGTGACGTTTAGATCTTCGTCTTTATAAAAGCCTTGTTCCTGTGCGACGTAATAACCTGCGAACTGCGCCTGTGTAACCCATTTAAGCTGTAGAGTGACATCATCCGCTGCGGTAGCAACGCCGGCTGCCAGTGACAGTGCCAGTGCACTGAGTGAGTTCTTGAGTTTCATGTATTTCCCCTCGGTTGAGTTTACTGATACTGGCTGATTTCTCAGCCGGTTTGTGATGGGTGCCAGAACGTCACCCGTTTTTCCAGCCAGGCCACCAGGCCGTAAAATATTGTTCCCGCCAGAGCTGCGACCGCAATCTCTGCCCAGACCAGATCAATGTCCAGACTACCTACTCCGGTTGAAATGCGAAAGCCCATTCCGCGGGTGGGTGATCCGAAATACTCCGCGACTATCGCACCGATGAGTGCCAGCGTAGTCGCGATCTTCAATCCGTTAAAAACGAACGGCATGGCGGCTGGCAGACGCAACTTCAACAGTGTTTGCAGGTAGCCCGCGGCATAGGTACGCATTAGATCGCGTTGCATTCTGTCTGTTTCCCGAAGTCCCTGAACGGTATTAACCAACACTGGAAAAAATACCATGACGACGACAACGGCGGCTTTGGATTGCCAGTCAAAACCAAACCAGTTGACGAGTATTGGTGCGATACCAACAATCGGCAGTGCGGCGACGAAATTGCTAATGGGCAGCAAACCGCGTGTCAGAAAGCTACTACGATCAATAATAATTGCTGTAACAAATGCTGCTATCGCGCCGATCACAAAGCCGCGTAACGCACCTTTTAATACAGTCTGATTGAAATCAACCCAAAGCGTTTCTGCTGAGTTAACAATAGTACTGCCAATCTGGCTGGGCGCAGGCAGTATGACCTGTGATACACCTAAGCCACGCACTAATCCTTCCCACAAAACCAACAACGTGACTCCAAATAACACGGGCACCGTAACACGCAATAGTATATTGTCTGATGCTTTGCTGTTGGCAAGCCATACGTTTAAAGCCCATGCGGCTATCCAGAATAACAGCGCCCCGACCAGCCAGATCATGTTCTGAAACCCATTTTAAGCAGCGTTATTCGCTGAATAACATCCAGCAGGGTAACCAGTACGCCAGCCAGAATTGCCGCTGCGAATAACGCAGACCATATGGCCAAAGGTGTTCCAAACTGATCACCAATCAATATGCGCGCCCCAAGGCCGCTGATGGCACCTGTAGGTAGCTCACCAACAATGGTACCCACCAGTGCTGCGGCGATACCCACTTTTAATGAGGTAAACAAAAACGGGACGCTTGCCGGTAGCCGCAACTTGAAAAAGCTCTGCAGTCCATCAGCACCATAGGTTTTGAGCAAATCCAGTTCAGATGCAGAAGGTGAGCGCAGCCCCTTAACCATACTGACCAGTACCGGAAAATAACAAAGATACGCAGCGATAATCGCCTTTGGCACACCGCGCTCTTGTATACCAAGCTGATTCGATAGAACGATAATCATCGGAGCCAGCGCTACGATAGGTATAGTCTGACTTATAACTGCCCATGGCATTAAACTCATATTGGCCACACGACTATAGACAATGGCGATCGCACCGAGAATGCCAAGTGTTGTACCGAGTAAAAATCCCCACAACGTTGACTGTAAAGTGATCAAGCTATGGTGAATCAGTGAGCGTTTTGAAAAAGCCCGACCTTTCATTGCCATAGCCCCGGTGGTCTTCCAGAGTTCCGCACCCACCTGTGTTGGTGTTGGCAGTCTCGGCCTTTTAAGTGAATAGCCTGATGCAATGTGTTGACGATTATCTAACATCAGGCGCAGGACCGGAACACTTCTTCGTTCCACAGAGCCTGTTGGTAGCACGGGATTGCCGGCACGCTCTGCAACATCGAGCGCGGCTCGCATATTCATAGGTGCAACAGAAGCCCACCAGAAAGCCACCAGCATAGCAAGTACAGTCATAACCGGTACAACGTTACGCATGACTACCCTCCTCTGTTGGCGAGGCTTGCTCAGTCATAGCTGTGACCTGCCCGCAATCCTTCACGAACACGATGAGCTATCTCGAGAAATGCCGGTGTGTCACGAATCTCAAGCGTTCTATCCCCTGGCAGTGGACTGTCAATAACATCTGTAATCCGCCCGGGCCTTGGCGACATGACGACTATTTTGCTCGATAAAAATACCGCTTCGGGAATCGAGTGAGTAACAAATGCGATGGTCTTACCGGTTTTTAACCAAAGCGATAACAACTGTTCGTTCAGGTGATCACGAACGATTTCATCCAGTGCCCCGAATGGTTCATCCATTAACAGGATATCTGCATCAAAGGCCAGTGCACGTGCAATAGAAGCACGTTGTTGCATGCCGCCAGACAGTTGCCACGGAAACTTATTTTCAAAGCCTTCAAGCTCAACCAACTCAAGTGTACTGGCAACCCTGGCCTTTTTCTCCGCCTTGCTGTACCCCATGATCTCAAGCGGGAGCCGGATGTTGCCGCCAATGGTGCGCCACGGATAAAGCCCTGCAGCCTGAAAGACATAACCATAGGCACGCTTAAGCCGCGCTTCACCCGGTAATAATCCGTTAACCGTTACAACACCACCGGTCGGTGTTTCAAGGTCAGCAATCACACGCAGAAATGTTGTTTTTCCACAACCTGACGGGCCGATAAAACTGACAAAGTCTCCCTGATTAATATCGAGACTTACGTTGCTCAGCGCGTGTACCGGTCCGTCATTTGTTTTGAAGGTCAGGGACAATTCCCGGGCATGAACGACCGGCTCACTCATACTTTTTTATTTCTCTGGGTACTCAAACGGTTCATCTATTATCAAACACCGGTTGCCGGTATCCCGCTGCGTTCTACTGGCCTGGGTGCAGTAAGTTCTTTCCATTGGGACAGTGACTTGTTCACTGTTGCATTGGCTTCTCGCTTAACAAATTCACCATGACCTTCTTCGGTTTTTACTTCGCCATCATGAATAGCAACTTTGCCACGGGTTATTGTAAAGCGAGGCAGACCTTTAACATGATGACCTTCGAAAACGTTGTAATCAATTGATGATTGCTGTGAACTTGCCTGTATGGTTTTTTCTTTTTCCGGATCCCACACAACGAGATCAGCATCTGCACCCACCAGAACTGCACCTTTCTTCGGGTAGCAGTTAAGTATCTTTGCGATATTGGTTGAAGTAACCGCAACAAATTCATTAGGTGTAAGCCTGCCTGTTGCCACACCTTGCGTCCAAAGCATTGGCATACGATCTTCGAGACCACCTGTACCGTTTGGAATTTTTGAAAAATCCCCGACGCCGCTTCTTTTTTGTTCCGTAGTGAATGCACAGTGATCAGTCGCCACAACACTCAGCGAGCCGGACATCAATCCTGACCACAAGCTCTCCTGATGTTTCTTGTTTCTGAAAGGAGGCGACATTACGCGTCGCGCGGCATGATCCCAGTCCTTGTTAAAATATTCGCTTTCGTCGAGTGTCAGGTGTTGGATCAATGGTTCACCCCAGACTCTTTTACCATTCTGACGTGCACGCCTGATAGCCTCGTGGGCTTCTTCACAGGAGGTATGGACAACATAGAGTGGTACGCCTGCCATGTCAGCAATCATGATTGCGCGGTTAGTCGCTTCACCTTCAACCTGACTGGGTCTGGAATAGGCATGTGCCTCGGGACCGGTATTTCCGTCAGCCAGTAGTTTTGCCGTCATCTCTGCTACTACGTCACCATTCTCTGCGTGTACCATGGCAGTTGCACCGAGTTCCGCGAGCCGTTGAAACGATGAGAAGAGTTCATCATCGTTAACCATCAATGCGCCCTTATAGGCGAGGAAGTGTTTAAAGGTATTGATACCACGTTCCTGTACTACTGTTTTCATGTCTTTGAAGACTTGCTCTCCCCACCAGGTTACTGCCATGTGGAAGGAGTAATCGCAATTGGCGCGAGCGGACTTGTTGTCCCAGCGCTGAATTGCGTCAAGCAGACTTTCGCCCTGATTAGGCAGACAGAAATCAACTACCATGGTGGTGCCGCCGGCAAGCCCTGCTCGTGTACCGCTTTCAAAGTCATCTGAAGAATAGGTACCCATAAAAGGCATTTCGAGATGCACATGAGGATCAATACCCCCTGGCATGATGTAGCAACCGGTCGCATCCAACTCAGTGTTACCTTTGAGATTACTGCCTATTTCGATGATTACGCCATTGTCTATCAGGACATCTGCGCTATAGCTGAGATCTGCTGTAACGACGGTACCGTTTCTAATGACTGTACTCATTATGAATTCCTCTCTGATTTTCGTACTTCGCGATTGAGCTTATCGTAACGCTGTTTGCTTTATAAATTTAACTATTCGTTTACTGCTTACTCGACAATTTGCGCTGTGTTCACCGCTGCATGGAATAGTACATCTACACCGGCTGTGGCCCATTCAATTGATATCTCTTCGGCCTCATTGTGCGATAAACCATCAACACAAGGACACATAATCATAGCCGTAGGCGCGATATCGTTAATCCAGCACGCATCATGACCGGCACCTGAAACGATGTCCATATGCGAATAGCCAAGGCTCTCGGCGGCGTCACGTACTGCACTAACGCAGTTTTCATCAAATGCCGGAGGATCAAACTGACCGACAATTTCAGATTCGAACTGAACACCGATTTCCTCGCACAGCGCTGGAGCTTTCTGCATAAATTCATCCACCATGCCGTTTAATTTGTCGAGTATATGCGTTCGCATATCAACCGTGAATACCGCTTTACCCGGAATGATATTTCTGGAATTCGGATAGACATCAACATGACCAATTGCACCAACAGCATTGGGTTGATTTTTCATGGCGATCTCATGCACAAGCTCTGTAATCAGAGCCAAACCGCGGCCGGCATTTTTACGCATGGGCATTGGTGTGGAACCGGTATGACTTTCTTTACCGGTTACGGTGCATTCGATCCAGCGCAATCCCTGACCATGAGTAACCACACCAACGTCTTTATTCTCGGCCTCAAGGATTGGCCCTTGTTCTATGTGTAACTCGAACATTGCGTGCATTTTACGGTCACCGACTTTCTCGGAACCTTTCCAGCCGATTCGCTCCAGCTCATCACCGAACCGTTTGCCATTGGCGTCAACACGGTCATAGCCCCATTGCAGCGTGTGCTTACCTGCAAATACACCTGAAGCCAGCATGGCAGGTGCGTAGCGAGTGCCCTCCTCGTTGGTCCAGTTAGTCACAACGATGGGATGTTTGGTTTTAATACCGAGGTCATTTAGTGTGCGAACCAACTCCAGCCCGCCCAGTACACCGAGCACGCCATCATATTTGCCGCCTGTCGGTTGTGTATCGAGGTGGGAACCTACATAAACAGGTAAGGCATCCGGATCTTCACCGGCACGGGTTGCAAACATATTACCCATCTCGTCAACACCCATGGTGCAACCTGCGTCTTCACACCAGGATTGAAACAGTGCCCTGCCTTCTGCATCTTCGTCAGTGAGAGTTTGACGATTGTTACCACCGGCTATTCCGGGGCCGATCTTCGCCATTTCCATGAGGCTGTCCCACAAGCGTTCCGGGTTGATGCGTATATTAGCGCGTGTTTCAGTGTCCACAGTCATCTGAAATTCTCCTGATGTTGAGCGAAGCATTATTCGCCCGATAATAAGCAAATGAAAGAAAATTTGCAGTGTGAGTAAAAATATTCACCCGACTACATACATTGCCGATAGTATGTGTTGTAACCGGAGCTCTATCAACGTCAGTATGCGACAAGAAGCACATGGCAAAGCGCAAACGCGCATCCAAAAAGAGAAGACTGCAAAAATTTATGCAGCGGCACTTTCGGTGTTTTCGGCACAGGGTTTTCGCGGCGCGACGCTCGATGCTATTGCACTTGAAGCAGGTATGTCGAAACCGAATTTGCTCTACTATTTTGAATCCAAAGAAGCGATTCACGCAGCTTTGATTGGCAAACTCATGGAAACATGGCTGGATCCGCTGCGTGAATTGAATGACGACGGTGAACCACTGGATAACATTCTTAACTATGTTAAGCGTAAGTTGGAAATGAGTCGTAATTTCCCGCGCGAAAGCAGACTTTTCGCAAATGAAATTTTGCAGGGCGCACCTCACATACATCACCTTCTGAGCGGTGACTTGAAAAAGCTCGTTGACGAAAAGAGCACGTTGATCCAACGCTGGGTAAAAACCGGCAAAATTCACGATGTTGATCCCGTGCATCTTATCTTCTCGATCTGGTCTCTGACCCAGCACTACGCAGACTTCGACGCGCAAATACATGCAGTATTGGGAGCAGACACTGACCCGTACCCGCAAGCCGAAGACTATCTGCTAACGTTGTTTTCACGAATGCTGCAGGTATAAGCAACTGCTCTGTGTTCATGCTTTTTCCCATAATCATACATTTTCAAGGGCACTCGGGTTATTGGGATGTGTTGTCCAGTTGCCGTACTCAGCCACAACTTTCTTGCCGGTCCGCGGATCTGTTTCTCCCGCTGCCATCGGCTCCATGGTTATACAGCCTTCGACCGGACAGACATTAACGCACAGGTTGCACGCAACGCACTCGGCATCATTGACTTCAAATACACGGCCTTCTTTCATCCAGATAGCTTGGTGTGAAGTATCTTCGCATGCCGCAAAACAGCGTCCGCACTTTATGCATGAGTCCTGATCGATTTTAGCCTTGGCAACATAGTTCAGATTAAGATACTGCCAGTCTGTGACATTGGGTACCGCTTGCCCCATAAACTCCGACGTGTTTTTATAGCCTTTGCTGTCCATCCAGTCTGACATACCGCTGATCATCTCATCGACGATCTTAAAGCCGTAGGTCATCGCAGCAGTGCATACTTGTACATTGCCAGCGCCGGTGACCATAAATTCTGCGGCATCGCGCCAGGTAGTAACCCCGCCAATGGCAGAAATCGGAAACCCTGAAGTTTCCGAGTCACGTGCTATCTCGGCCACCATGTGCATAGCAATCGGCTTTACCGCCGGACCACAGTAACCGCCATGGGTACCTTTGCCGTCAATCGATGGTTCGGGTGACATGGTATCGAGATTTACTGAAGTTATAGAATTGATGGTATTGATTAAACTGACTGCGTCTGCACCACCGGCTTTTGCCGCACGAGCGGCGAAACGTATGTCCGTGATATTCGGTGTCAGCTTAACGATCACCGGCTTGTTATAGTTCTCTTTACACCAGCGAGTCACCATCTCGATGTATTCCGGTACCTGGCCAACGGCGGATCCCATACCGCGTTCCGCCATACCGTGAGGGCAGCCAAAGTTGAGTTCTATACCGTCTGCACCGGTTTCATCTACTCGACCAAGAACGTCCTTCCACGCCTGCTCTTCGCACGGCACCATTAACGACACGATGATGGCACGATCGGGATATTCTTCTTTAAGGCGTTTTATTTCTACCAGATTATCTTCCAATGGCCGGTCAGTTATCAGCTCAATATTGTTCAGCCCGAGCAACCTTCGGTCAGCCCCCCATATGGCGCCATAACGCGCGCCGTTAACATTCACAATCGGAGGGCCTTCAGAACCCAGTGTTTTCCATACTACCCCACCCCACCCGGCTTCAAACGCACGACGCACATTGTACTCTTTATCAGTTGGTGGCGCTGATGCAAGCCAAAAAGGATTAGGAGTGCGAATACCTAAAAAGTCAGTGGTTAGATCTGCCATTAATTTTCCTTTAAATCCGTAGCTTCTCAGTTGACACCAAGTTGTTTGTGAATGTCTTCCGCAGCATCCCGTCCCTCAGCAACAGCGGTTACTGTGAGGTCATCACCACCAGTGGCGCAGTCACCCCCTGCCCAGATACCGCTAAGGTTAGTTTTACCCGCACTGTCGACCTGAATTTTGCCACCACTGATCGAAAGGCCCTCAGGCTGACCCTCAAGTGTTTGGCCAACCGCCATCAATACCTGATCTGCATGCAGTGTTACCACTTCACCGGAGCCTTGCAATCCGTCAGACGTTGCCACTGTGTATTCGAATGTAATTGAGTTGATGTCTTGCTCGCCATCGATCGATACCGGCTGAAGGTGGGGCAGTATATGGCAACCTTTGGCTGCCGCCAGTTCCTGCTCCCACTGGCTGGCATTCATGTTTTCCTGGCCGCGGCGGTAGGCAATAGTGACGGTTTCAGCACCCAGCAGCCTGGCTTGCACGGCAGCATCAATTGCGGTCATTCCACCACCGATCACAACAACATGCCGCCCGACAGCCACATCGGTGTAATCTTCTGACTGGCGTACATCAGCGATAAACTGCACCGCATCAGTAACGTGATTTAATCCACCAGCCGCTGTTGATCCGGTAGCTTTTAATGATAATTCGTTTGTACCGTCAAGTCCGACACCAAGAAACACTGCATCGTATTCATTTTGCAGATCTGCAAGGGCGATATCGAGGCCGATAGCCTGCCCTTGTTTGATTTCTATTCCGCCAATAGAAAGTAACCATGCAACTTCTTTATTGGCAAAGTTATCTACCGCTTTATAGGCTGCGATGCCATATTCATTCAAACCACCGGGTTTGTCTTTGGCATCGAAAATCGTCACGTTATGTCCATACATCGAGAGGCGATGCGCGCAGCTTAAACCGGCCGGACCTGCACCGACTACAGCGACTTTCTTACCTGTTGCTGCTGCACGATCATACGGTTGCGTTGCCTCATTCATTAAAGTGTCAGTGGCAAATCGCTGCAAACGTCCGATCTCTACCGGCTTGCCTTCAGCGGCTTCTCGCACGCAGGCTTCTTCGCACAGAGTTTCAGTCGGGCAGACCCGGGCACACATGCCACCGAGGATATTTTGATCGAATATTGTTTTAGCTGCCGCTTTAGGTGTGTCGGTTGCGATTTGTCTTATGAACAGCGGAATATCGATCGAGGTAGGACAGGCGGTGACACAAGGTGCATCGTGACAGAAATAACAACGATCTGCCGCTACTCTTGCTTCGTGCGGATCAAGCTCGCCGTGCAGATCGGCAAAATTTGACTGCAGCGTTTCTTTGTCCAGTCGTCCAGCTGTGACTCCGGGAGTTCGCGGCGACTCTGTCATTGTGCTTCCTCAGGAAATGACTAGACCTAGCATGCCACATATTTGACCAAATGGTAAATAATATTGTTAAGGGAAGGCGCTGCATTCTGATCGCTACTACCCTGCGCGTACCCTGCGCCGTATTTTTCATCCGGTAGTCAAAACGCAATTTAATACTCGTGTGATCAGAGGTCTCCGGGGTGCTGACCGTAGTCGTTAAGAAAGCCGGTTGTTGGAGCATTACACCGGGTTATATGCCTCATATTTTCTTTTACTGTGCGTCTGGTACTTTTAGTCATGCTGGTACTTTCGCTTATATACCGTCGATTGCCATGCATATTGTCCACTCTAAAACTCGCTACGCATTTATGCTAACGCACCAATGCCATCAACTCATTTTAAGTAAAATTATCTATATACAGGCTTATGCAAGCAAACCTAATCTTATCTTGCAAGTAAGTGCATACACAATCTAAATTCAGGTCGGCGAATTTAAAAAAAAATGTACGCTGATCATTTACTTAACAATCTCGAGGAGAAATTTATCCATGCGTACGACAATGTTAATTGCCTGTTTCACAGCCATGCCACTTGCTGCGCAAGATCTGGCAGCACGTTATGAACAAGTTGGCACATTTACCGGGGCTCTCAATGGCGAACCGGTTACTTTAGTTGCAACATTAGACCTCGAAAGAGAGAGATCCAGTATCACAGTCAGCAAACGGAGCAGTTTCGCGGTGGTCACTGCAGAAGCAAAAAGTGTTGCATCAGATGGGACTCTCACCACACCTGACATAGGTTTTCTTATTGGTCCACTTATAACCGGGCTTTCACACAACACAGACATCTTAATTAACTCGGAAGGGGGATTTTATGTTGCTGATGTAGACATTGGAGGCAGAGTTCCGGTGTCGAATTTTGAACTCACAGAAACATCTCTTAGTTATTCGATTGAAGCTACCGTCTCACCGGTTATTCGCGAGAACGGAGTGTTCAAGCTCGACCCTGAACGGCAACCTGCTGAACTTACAGGAAAATTTGAGGGTACGCCTACCTGGAAGAAGTAAAAGTCAAATCAAAATGGATACCCGGGTTAATGTGAATAACCAGGTAAACCTGCATTCTATAAAATAGAATGTCCGACACTGACGCTGTACCTTTGCGCAGATCGATGCGTTGTTGCCGAGCCGATTACTCCAGCGCAGGAAAGCGGATGGCATGTCTCAGTTAAGACTGCTATGTTGCGCCAGTAACTACTGACGCGTCATATGAATTCCAGGAAAGCCCCAACTGTCGATTTGACATCTGCACTATTGCTGCTCGGACTGGCAATAGTTTGGGGTGGATCATTCTTTTTTGCTGAAATCGCACTCACCGAAGTACCGCCTCTCACTATTACGCTGCATCGCGTATTTTGGGCGATACCAGCGCTGTTACTTGTAGTGTGGTGGCTGGAGATCAGCATCCCGCGTTCAATAAACACCTGGTTTTGTTACCTGGTTATGGGAGCGCTTAACAATGCGATTCCGTTTTCTCTGATCTTTTGGGGACAGGTGACCCTTGGTAGTGGACTGGCTTCCATTCTCAATGGCACTACTGCTGTCTTCGGTGCCGTAGTTGCGAGCATCTTCCTGATTGATGAGCCTCTCACCAGTCGAAAAATAGTTGGCGCTGTATTCGGCCTGCTCGGGGTCGCAGTGATCATGGGAATTGACGCATTAATAAATTTCGATTTACGAAATCTCGCACAACTGGCGGTGCTTGGTGCAGCGCTGTCGTATTCGTTTGCCGGAGTCTGGGGAAAACGATATTTGTCAGAACACCCACCCCTGATGAACGCATTAGGCATGTTAACGGGCGCTGCCGTTTTGATGATACCAATTACATTGCTTACCGATGGCGCTCCGGATCTGACCTTGTCAACCAAAGTATGGGCATCGCTGATTGCAATAGCCCTGCTGTCAACTGCACTGGCATACTTGCTCTACTTCAAAATTCTGCTACGCGCCGGATCAGCAAACCTGATGCTGGTTACCTTGTTGATTCCACCAGTTGCAGTCAGCCTGAGCATTGCCTTTTTGGATGAACAACTCGGTTATGATGCACTGGCAGGTTTTGCACTCATTGCTGTAGGCCTGGCTATCACTGACGGACGACTAACGAGGTCGCTGCAAACAAACATCGACAGTTATTATAAAAAGAACGCAAACTAACCTGCATTATTCA
>CAZKAQ010000011.1:15938-54619 GCA_964550655.1 uncultured Granulosicoccaceae bacterium | reverse complement strand
TCGCAGTAGCAGAGGTTCTGCCGCGCAGACTCCTGGCCCGGACTATTCACGAAATTGACGGCATCTCACTTGATCTTTGATTCCACCCTAAGATAGCTTTAATAGGGATTTTTTCTTTTGCAAATATCAATAAGTATTCGACGCAAGAAGAAAATTCACTGTGAAAACAAATCTCTGCGCGATAAGCTCGCCATTTCATGAATAGTCCGGGCTAGAGCTTTAAGCCACAGGCTCTGTTTGATGGATCACACCGGCCACTGCGGTTTGCCATCCACGCAACAAGCGGTCACGTTCTTCTGCGTCAATTGACGGTGTAAATTCCCGATCCAGTTGCCAGTTGGCGCGCAGGTCGTCGTGGTTTTTGTAAACGCCAGAGTGTAAACCCGCAAGATAAGCAGCACCCAGTGCGGTGGTTTCGGTCTGTACCGGACGCTCAACAGGGATATTAAGTATGTCGGCCAGAAACTGGCACAGCCAGTTGTTTTGTACCATACCGCCATCCACTCTGACTTTGGTTGGAGTAACTCCGTCGTCTGCCATCGCCTTGAAAAGATCGTATGTCTGGAAAGCAACTGACTCAAGTGTTGCTCGTACGATCTGATCTACCCCGGTATCACGTGTTAAGCCAAACAATGCACCACGTGCATCCGGATTCCAGTAGGGTGCACCCAGACCGGTAAAAGCAGGCACCATATAGACGCCTTGATTCGACGATAATTTGTCAGCCATTGATTCAGTTTCTTCGGCAGATTGAATCACACCGAGTCCATCACGTAGCCACTGAACAGCGGCTCCGGCGACAAATATAGAACCTTCGATAGCATAGGTGGTGTCACCGTTGAGCTTATAAGCGGTTGTGGTTAACAGCTTGTTGTTTGAAGGCAGTGCTTCTTTGCCGGTATTTAAAATGACAAAACAGCCGGTACCGTAGGTACTCTTTATAGTGCCCGGTTCCAGACACACCTGGCCGAATGTAGCCGCTTGTTGGTCACCGGCTACACCACCGATTGGAATCGGTAAGCCAAACAATTCGCTGTCTATAGTGCCAAAGTCTGAGCTGCTGTCCTGTACCTCCGGCAGCAATGCGGCAGGGATATTGAGGATTGACAACAGCTCACTGTCCCATTCGTTTTTATGGATATTGTAAATGAGTGTGCGTGATGCATTGGTGGCATCGGTGAGGTGTCGCCTGCCGTTGCTTAAGTGCCAGATCAGAAATGAATCCATGGTGCCGAAAGCAAGTTCACCTTTTTCAGCGCTCTCTCTTGCGCCGTCGACGTTATCGAGAATCCAGTTGATTTTTGAACCTGAGAAATATGGATCGAGCAGGAGTCCGGTTTTTGCCGCAAAAGTTGGTTCGTAACCGGATTCTTTTAATTCGTTGCAGAAGGCAGCAGTTCTTCTGTCCTGCCAGACAATGGCGTTATAAATAGCCTTACCGGTTTTTTTATTCCACACAACTGTGGTTTCGCGTTGGTTGGTGATACCGGCAGCGACGATGGTGTGCTTGCCGTTAACGGCAGTGTCTATAGCTTCTTTGCACACCTCGAGCGTGGTCTGCCATATCTCCCGCGGGTCGTGCTCAACCCAACCGGAGTCGGGAAAGTGCTGGCTGAATTCCCGCTGCGCAGTAAAAACAGAAGCACCATCTTTGGCAAACAATATAGCCCTTGTACTGGTAGTACCCTGATCAATGCTTAGTATGAGTTGGCTTGACATGTTTTATCCCACCATTGCTTGTTTTGTGTGAATGTTTTTATCTGCTGTCTTCGAGCAGTTTAAGAGGACTTCAGCTGTACTCATGACAGGGGAAGCATATCGCGCAGGGGTTTGTTTTCACAGTGTCTTGTCGTTAGATCCCGGTTATTCTTCGCGACGGTTACTTAATTTAAAGTTATAAAAAAGAAAAAATCCATATTCAGGTTATCTTTGGGTGAAATCAAAGATCAAGCGAGTGCCTTCGGTAGTCCTGGCAAAGTACTTTTATGTAGCGTGCCTCCCATCGCGCTTTAAATCTATTATGTTGCAGCTGCCGATGCTCTAACCGATGGCGGTTCTATAGCCAGACGCTCGCTTTTGTTGATTTCCATTGACCGTTGTTTTTCCTGTAAGGTAAGGTGGTAAAGGTTTTCGCAGAACATGCAGGATAACGTGCATACAGTTGAAAGGTCAGTCAGGGAGTGAAAAGTGCTTCTTATCGTGGGGAAAATACAAGTCGTTCGGTATTTGTACTGAAGCAATGGCGCTCCCATGCTTGAGCTAATTGAAGTCGGTAAGCAAGTCGGGCACGACCATCACATCGCCGATGTGTCTCTGCAGTTTCAGCGCGGATCACTTAATGTTCTGCTCGGGCCGACGCTTGCCGGCAAAACAACACTGATGCGTTTAATGGCCGGGCTCGATAAACCGACCAGCGGTGATCTAAAAATAGACGGCCGAAGTGTGCTGGGGGTGTCGGTACGCGAGCGCAATGTGGCAATGGTCTATCAGCAGTTCATCAACTATCCGGGTCTTAGCGTATACGAAAACATCGCATCACCCATGCGGCTGAGAAAAACAGCACCGGCAGAGCTCGATAAAAAAGTCAGACAGGCGGCCCGGCTTCTCAAGCTTGAGCCATACCTTGATCGAACCCCGTTACATCTGTCCGGTGGACAGCAGCAGCGTACTGCGATCGCACGTGCATTGGTCAAGGGGGCAGAGCTTGTGCTGCTGGATGAACCTCTGGCCAACCTCGACTATAAGCTGCGGGAAGAATTACGAGTGGAGTTGCCACGCATCTTTGCCGAGACCGGTTCAATCTTAATCTATGCCACCACAGAACCGCAGGAAGCATTGTTACTCGGTGGTCGAACGGCCACCCTGCATGAAGGTCGTGTCACACAGTTTGATGATACGATCGAAATCTATAACAGACCTTGCGATTTGCGTACCGCGCAAACGTTTTCAGACCCGCCGTTTAATCTGCTCACAGTCTCTTTACAAGCGCGGCAAATCAACTTCAAAAACCATTCACTCGGACAGGTCAGTGAAACGGATACCGGTTTGTCTGATGGAAACTATACCGCAGCAGTTCGACCTCATCATTTGTCGTTGCAACGTACCGATCAACACACGGTAGAGCTGGCAGCGGTTGTCCGCAGCAGTGAAATAACCGGTTCTGAAACTTTTATTCATGTCGATGTTTATGATAACCGCTGGGTGGTGTTAACCGCGGGTGTTCACCGGGTAGAGGCGGGAGATTCTCTTATGATCTATCTCAGCCCTGAGAGTATTTATCTTTTTGATGCTGCCGAGTCGTTGTCGCGAGTACCGTCTTTTGCAGTAGCCGGGAGATAAGCCGGTGGCAGAGATAAAAATCAATCGGCTTGCGCACTCCTACTACCCGAACCCTCAGAAAGCGTCAGATTTTGCCTTAAAGACAATGGATTATCTGTGGGACGATGGCGGTGCCTACGCACTGCTTGGACCTTCCGGGTGCGGTAAGACGACGTTGCTGAATATTATCTCGGGGCTTCTGCTGCCGTCGCGTGGCGGCATTCTTTTTGATGGTGAAGATGTCACTCATAAAACACCGGAGCAGCGCAACATTGCACAGGTGTTTCAGTTTCCGGTGATCTACGACACCATGACGGTTGCACAAAACCTTGAATTTCCGTTGCTCAACAGAGGTGTTGATCGCAATGAAATACGTAAGCGTGTTGATGAAATGCTCGACACGCTCGAACTCAGCGCTAAAGCCGGTCGCAAGGCGCAGGGCCTGACTGCTGATGAGAAGCAGAAAATTTCTCTGGGTCGTGGCCTGGTCAGATACGATGTAAACGCCATTTTGTTTGATGAACCATTGACTGTTATTGATCCACATATGAAATGGCAGTTGCGAACCAAATTAAAAGAGCTTCATCAGCGCTTTTCGCACACCATGATCTACGTCACACATGACCAGACTGAAGCGCTGACGTTTGCCGATAAAGTTGTCGTGATGTACGAAGGCGAGGTGGTACAAATCGGTACCCCGGAAGAGCTTTTCGAGCGTCCGGATCATACCTTTGTCGGTTACTTTATCGGCTCACCGGGAATGAATATTCTACCCTGCGAAGTGGACGGAAACCGCGCTTTGATTGCCGGTCACTCTATTCCACTGGCAGCGGAGTACCGGGCACCGCGGGATGCACACCTCGAGCTTGGTATACGACCCGAGTTTGTTCGATTTGCAGGAGCGACTGAAAACGGTGTACCGGTAACCCTTGAATCTGTTGATAACGTCGGTCGTCACCGTATAGCCAAGGTGCGACTGGCAGGGCATTCGATGAACGTTATCGTGCCTGAAGGGCAAATGCTTTCAGCCACTGATCATTATGTGGTGTTTGATAAGCAGCGCTGCGGTATTTACGCCAATGATCATCGGCTGGATGCGGCTTTTGGCAGTCAGGGAATGCGCCATGACTACTAAAACCGTTAATCAAAAAGCCTGGATTCTGGTGTTGCCGGTATTGTTGATCGTGGCACTGAATGCTGTTATTCCCTTAATGACCGTTGTCAATTATTCCGTGCAGGATACTTTCAGTCCGGGCGTGTTCTTTTTTGAAGGGACAAAGTGGTACCGGGAAGTTTTGTCGTCACCCCGCTTTCATGGTGCGCTGGGCAGACAGTTTCTGTATACCGCCATTATTCTTATTATTGAAATTCCTCTCGGCGTACTGGTCGCGCTGGCTATGCCACGCAACGGGCCGTGGGTATCTGTTTGTCTGGTGTTAATGGCTTTGCCGTTATTGATTCCCTGGAATGTTGTTGGTGCAATGTGGAACATATTTGCACTGCCGGATATTGGCTTGCTTGGCTATGGATTAAACTGGCTTGGCTTCGATTACAACTATACACAGCAACCGGTTTCTGCATGGTTTACTGTGGTGTTGATGGATGTGTGGCACTGGACATCATTGGTTGTGTTACTTGCCTATGCCGGTTTGTCTTCAATACCTGATGCCTACTATCAGGCAGCAAAAATTGATGGTGCGAGTGCGTTTGCGGTTTTTCGCTATATACAGTTGCCAAAGATGAAACGTGTTCTGATTATCGCGCTGTTACTGCGCTTTATGGATTCGTTTATGGTGTATACCGAGCCGTTCGTACTGACCGGCGGTGGCCCGGGTAACTCCACTACCTTCCTCTCAATTGATCTGGTTAAGGCTGCTATCGGTGAGTTTAATCTGGGTATCGCCGCGGCAATGAGTATTTTGTACTTTCTGATGACACTGTTGGTGTGCTGGGTATTTTATACAGCCATGATGCGGGAGGAAGAATCATGAGAGGGACAAAAATAGCGCTCGTTTTTGTTTATATCCTGTTTTTGATGCTGCCGATTTACTGGCTGCTGAATATGAGTTTTAAAACGACCAATGAAATTCTTGGCGGCTTCAGTTGGTATCCGCAGGAATTTACGCTCGAGAGCTACAAGACTATTTTTACCGATCCCACCTGGTACAACGGTTATATTAATTCCCTCAGCTATGTGTTGATGAACACGGTAATATCAGTGTCGTTAGCGTTACCTGCGGCCTACGCGTTTTCACGTTACCGGTTTATGGGTGATAAGCATTTATTTTTCTGGCTGCTGTCAAATCGAATGGCACCGCCGGCGGTTTTTGTTCTACCATTTGTCGAGCTTTATTCATCGATGAATCTTTTTGACACGCCTTTAGCTGTTGCACTCGCACATTGTCTTTTTAACGTGCCGCTTGCAGTCTGGATTCTGGAAGGATTTATGTCTGCAGTACCGCGAGAGGTAGATGAGACAGCCTACATCGATGGTTATTCGTTTCCACATTTTTTTGTAAAGATATTCATGCCACTGATCGCCGCGGGTATTGGCGTCACAGCGTTCTTCTGTTTTATGTTCAGCTGGGTGGAAATGCTGCTGGCGAAGAACCTTACATCAGTATCTGCCAAGCCGATTGTCGCGGTGATGACTCGAACAGCCTCCACCGCAGGCTATGAACTGGGCTTGCTGGCAGCGGCAGGTGCGTTAACGCTGATTCCCGGGGTTATCGTCATCTGGTTTGTACGTAAACATATTGCCAAGGGCTTTGCCCTTGGCCGGGTATAAGGAGCCGGCTATGAGGGAGTCTGAATCATGAAGTCCCTGTCTTGGATGGCGTGGACCTGGCACACCGGTGCATTTTTTATATTTATTGCAGCCTGCCTGATCACAATGTTTGTCTGGGAGTTACTCAGGCCCGGCGGCAACCCGCGATTCGGCGTACTCGGTCTGGCTACCACCCGCGGAGACCGGCTGTTTATTTCCCTGCTCGGTAGTGCTTACATCCATGTAGCGTGGCTCGGTCTGACTGACTTTCCGCTGTGGTGGGGATCAGTGGTTTCGGCATTATTTGCACTTGCGGTATTTCGTTGGGTGTAGGAAAGTATCCGTCTATCGCACGGAATTTAATCGCATCAGCATACATGCCTGGTATGGTGAATAACTGATCTGCGATCAATACAGGCGCAATTATTAACCGGAGGAAACCGATTATGAAACGACAACTGTTAGCGACCTTTGTGGCCGCGGCACTCACCGCCTCAACCGGGCAGGTGTTTGCAGATATTGCGGCGGCAGAAAAATGGGTCAATGATGAATTTCAACCCGCGGCCATCAGTAAAGATGAACAGATGGCTGAGATGGAGTGGTTTATCAAAGCTGCTGAGCCTTTCAAAGGTATGGAAATCAACGTGCTTTCTGAAGGCATTCCAACGCATTCTTATGAATCCGAGACTCTCACCAAAGCCTTTGAAGAGATAACAGGTATAAAAGTTAATCACCAGATTCTTGGTGAAGGTGAAGTAGTGCAGGCGGTACAGACGCAAATGCAAACCGGTCGTAATCTCTACGACGCCTACGTTAATGACTCTGATCTTATTGGCACGCATTCACGCCTACAGCTGGCGATTAACCTGACGGACTGGATGGCGGGTGAAGGGGCAGATGTCACTTTGCCAACACTTGATCTTGATGACTTTATGGGTACGCAGTTTACTACCGGCCCTGATGGTGATCTTTATCAACTACCGGACCAGCAGTTCGCCAACCTGTATTGGTTTCGCAAAGACTGGTTCGACCGTGAAGATCTGCAGACTGCGTTTCAGGAAAAGTATGGCTACAAACTCGGCGTACCGGTTAACTGGTCTGCCTATGAAGATATCGCAGAATTTTTCTCTAACGATGTGAAAAATATTGATGGTGTCGATATCTATGGTCATATGGATTACGGCAAGCGCGCACCTGATCTCGGCTGGCGTATGACTGATGCCTGGTTGTCCATGGCCGGTGCCGGTAGCCCGGGTGAGCCAAACGGTATTCCTATTGATGAGTGGGGAATCCGTATGGAAGCAGGCTCTTGTAATCCTGCCGGTGCATCGGTGACTCGCGGTGGTGGTGCCAATGGTCCTGCTGCGGTCTATGCGATTCGCAAGTGGGATGAATGGCTGCGTGGTTACGCACCTCCGGCTGCTGCAAGCTATGACTTCTACCAGTCATTGCCTGCATTGAGCCAGGGTAACGTAGCACAGCAGATATTCTGGTACACCGCGTTTACTGCATCGATGGTAACACCTAAATCAGAAGGTAATAACACGGTCGATGATGAGGGCAATCCGCTTTGGCGTATGGCACCATCGCCGCACGGGCCCTACTGGGAAGAAGGTCAGAAAGTCGGTTATCAGGATGTAGGTTCCTGGACCATCCTCAAGTCAACACCAACTGATCGTGCCAAGGCCGCCTGGTTATACGCACAATTTGCCGTGTCAAAAACAGTTGATGTGAAAAAGAGTCATGTCGGACTGACGTTTATTCGTGACTCCTCGGTTAATCACGAATCGTTCTCTGAACGAGCTGCCAAGCTCGGCGGGCTGGTAGAGTTCTATCGCTCGCCTGACCGGGTTCGCTGGTCACCTACCGGTATCAACGTGCCTGACTATCCAAAGCTTGCACAGATCTGGTGGCAGCAAATCGGTGATGTAAACTCCGGTGCGTTCACACCCCAGCAGGCGATGGATCGGCTGGCCGAGGAAATGGATCTGGTCATGTCCCGCATGCAGGCGGCTGACGAGAGTGCCCAGGTGTATGGTGGCTGTGGACCGCGTCTTAATGAGCCGAAAGATGCATCTGAGTGGCTCGGCAAGGGTGGTGCGAAAGCAAAGCTCGACAATGAAAAGCCACAGGGTGAAACTATTGCCTATGAAGAGCTGATCAAGCAATGGGCCCAGTAGGGAACTGAGCGAAAGGCTTGGACTTTGCTTAAAGTGTACTTTGAGCCTGTAGTAAGCGTTTACGGGTCACCGCTATCAGGTGGCCCGTAAACACTGCTACTTTCCTGAAAAAAGCCACCACGAATAGTAAACACACAATGACTGATTTATCCTCCGCCACGGTATTTGACTACGATGTGATTGTTATCGGCGGCGGGATCAACGGCGCAGGTGTCGCGCGTGATGCAGCGGGCAGGGGCCTGAGTGTTTTGCTTTGCGAGCAGGACGACCTGGCACGTTATACCTCTTCATCCAGCACCAAGCTGATTCATGGCGGTCTGCGCTATCTCGAACACTACGACTTTGCCTTAGTGCGCCATGCCTTGCAGGAACGGGAAATTCTGCTCCGCAGTGCACCGCACATTATCTGGCCGTTGCGATTTATATTGCCACATCACCGTGATCTCAGGCCCAGATGGATGATACGACTGGGTTTGTTTTTATACGATCACATTGGTGGTCGCAAGCTGCTGCCAAAGTCCTGGTCGGTAAACTTGAAAGAACACATCAGTGGTGAGGCACTGAGTGATGAATTCACAGCGGGCTTTGAATACTCCGATTGCTGGGTACAGGATTCCCGACTGGTTGTGTTGAACGCACGCGATGCGGCTGATCGCGGTGCTGAAATTTGTGTGCAAACCACCTGCACAGATTTAACCGCGGTGGATGATCACTGGCAGGTAGAGCTGCGTGATAACGACACCGGTGTGGTCAGCACTTTGAAAAGCCGGGCGGTAATCAATGCCGCGGGCCCATGGGTTGAATCAGTTCAGAAACTTCAAATCCGTAATAAGGTAGAGCACGGTGTACGGTTGGTAAAAGGCAGTCACATCGTGGTGAAAAAATTGTTTGACCATGACTACACCTACATTTTTCAGAATGCTGACGGCCGTGTGTTATTTGCTGTGCCCTATGAGCATCATTATACCTTACTCGGAACCACAGATATTGAAGTGACAGGAGATCCTGCAGCCGTTGAAACAGAACAACGCGAGATTGACTATATCTGTGAAGCGGTAAGTCAGTATTTTAAAAAACCGGTTAAATCTGAAGATGTCGTTTGGTCTTATACCGGAGTCAGGCCACTGTTCGATGATGCAGCGGCCAACGCGAGTAAAGTAACCCGTGATTATGTTATTCATTTGAGTGAAAGTGGCCCGCCACTGGTTTCTATATTCGGTGGCAAGATCACGACTTTTCGCAAACTGTCTGAAGAAGTAGTCGATATGATTCTGCCCCGGCTACCCGAACTCGGTACTGGCAGTGAGCTTAAAGCATGGACTGCGTCGTCGACGCTGCCGGGTGGTGATATACCCAACGCAGACTACGATGCTTTTTTAGAGGGCAAAAAATTACAATACCCGTGGTTACCTGAGACCCTGCTGATGGATTTTACCCGCAACTACGGTACTTCCATTGATCAGCTGTTAGGCGGGGCCGGGTCAGTTGAGGAACTCGGTGTGCACTTTGGCGGTAATCTTTATGAAGCCGAAGTACGTCATCTGATGAGCAATGAATGGGCTCGCTGCGCTGATGATATCTTGTGGCGACGTACGCGCAAGGGCTTGCACGTACCGCAAGAGACATCGTCCAGACTGGACGACTGGATACAGGCGCAGTCGATTAATGTGGCCTGACCGACAACTGTTGGCATTGACCGTCAGGCATTGTTAATCTTGACTGGAGTCTGCGTGGTAGAATTCCGCGTAGCGAGAACGTGCCATGGCGAGGGTGTTTTTACGATCGTTTTCGGCGCATAGTTATTCATATGCAACGTAAAGGATCGATAAAAACACACTGCCAGGGTGCGTTCGCAGTAGCGGAGGTTCTGCCGCGCAGACTCCCGGTTCCAGAATGTAGAATAGTGCTAACGAGAAAAAAGTAATCTTGCAATCATGAATCTGTTGACTTCCTTACGATTGCTGGCGATCAGCCTTATTGTATTTTTCAGCTCGCCGCATATCACATCAGCCGCTGGCTTGCCGGCAAGTGTAGACGGTGAGCCGTTGCCCAGTCTGGCACCGATGCTGGAGAAGACCACCATTGCGGTGGTGAATATCTCCACTCGCGGCTCGGTGCAACGCTCCAATCCTTTATTTGAAGACCCGTTCTTCAAACACTTCTTTGACGCGCCGCAACGCTCGCAACGAAAGCAAACCCAGAGCCTGGGTTCCGGCGTTATTGTCGATGCAGATCAGGGACTGGTGATTACCAACAATCACGTTATCGAAGATGCTGAAGAAATTCTTGTTACGTTAACTGATGGTCGCGAGTTCATTGCCACCTTGATTGGTCAGGATCCTGATACTGATATTGCAGTGATTCGAATACAGGCTACAGATCTTACGGCTCTGCGCTGGGCAGATTCTGATCAACTGCGGGTAGGTGATTTTGTCGTCGCTATCGGCAATCCGTTTGGTCTTGGTCAGACAGTCACATCAGGCATTGTCTCGGCACTCGGGCGAAGCGGACTTGGCA
The DNA here is from genome assembly GCA_964550655.1 of uncultured Granulosicoccaceae bacterium. Lineage (GTDB taxonomy): Bacteria > Pseudomonadota > Gammaproteobacteria > Granulosicoccales > Granulosicoccaceae. The sequence continues at coordinate 43,837 of CAZKAQ010000011.1, read as the reverse complement.
TTGAGGAGATTGAAGATTTTATTCAAACCGATGCTTCCATTAACCCGGGCAACTCAGGTGGTGCGCTGGTCAACCTGCGTGGTGAGCTGGTGGGTATCAATACCGCGATTGTCGGTCCTTCAGGGGGTAATGTCGGTATCGGTTTTGCGATTCCGTCAAACCTTGCTCAGGATCTCACCGGACAGCTGATTAGCGATGGTGAAGTGCGGCGCGGCAAATTCGGTGTCTTGTTGCAGGAACTGACAGAAGAATTGCAACAGGTTTTTGGTGTCAAACGTGGTGTTGTGATTTCTGACGTTGAAACAGAATCTTCTGCCGCTATAGCGGGTTTGCAACGCGGTGATGTACTGACTGAAATTAACGGACGCAAAGTGCGTACAGTCAATCAAGTGAAAAATGCGATTGGTTTATTGAATGTTGGCGAACGGGTAGAGGTCAGATTCATCAGAGAAAATCAACAGTATATTACTGATGTTACTGTTGGTGAATCGGATCTGACAGTTGTCAGTGGTGTTGAGCTTGCCAGCCATCTCGAAGGGATGGTGTTTGAAAACTATATCTCGAACGGACGTCCGGTGGTTGCCATCAGCAGTGTCAGACGTGGCAGCCGAATGGAACAGTATGGCTTTAAGCGTGGTGATATCGTGCTGTCAGTCAATAACTTAAACGTGAGTTCGGTCGAAGATATGATGGATGCGGTGCAGCTGCAAACTGGCAAGTCGGTAGTGGATATTCAGCGCGGCAGGTATCGTCAGACGGTCGTGGTGCAATGACCAGTTGTCTGTCGATTTGCGCGCTAACTTAAGTTATGACCGGGTCTGATAGCCGTCAGTATTTTTTTCTACCCAGCGGTGGCTTTGATTATCCAGCTGTTCTTTTTTCCAGAACGGTGCCTGTGATTTGAGTGCTTCCATCAGATGGCGGCATGCGTCGAACGCCGCCGCACGGTGGGCAGACCAGCAGGCGACCAACACGATGGGGTCTCCTGGCAGCAATGCACCGACTCGATGCACAATCAATACATCATTCAGTGGCCACTGTTGGTGTGCTTCATCAATGATGAGCTGTAATTGCGCTTCTGTCATCCCGGGATAGTGCTCCAGCGTCATGCCGGTGACATCGTCACCCTCATTGAAGTCGCGCATTGTGCCAACAAAAGTTGCTGTTGCACCGAACTGCCCGGACGGAAGGTGATCAGCCTGATAGGTCGCAAGTTCCTGCCATGGCTCAAGTGCCTCGGTGGTGACTTTGACCGATCGGGTCGGGTCAACTTTAGGGGTCGGGTTGTCTGAAGCCATGCAGGCTAGCCTCCGGTCACGGGTGGGAAAAATGCCACTTCATCACCGCTGCTGACGCTGTACTGCAGATTGGCCTGGCTCTGGTTAACCGCGCAGAGTGTATTGTCCGGCATCGGTTTGTCGCCGGCAATGGAGTGCCATACGTCAGCCACCGTTTTTATGCCGTCAATGGCGATTTCACGTTCGCTCAGATCGAGATATTCACGCATACTGGCGAAACATTTAACTTTGATGGTCATGTCCCCATTATGCCTGTCACAGCCATCGGCGCAATTATTTCGGTCTCGCTTTGTGTAGTCTCTGACAAAAGCCTGCCGGCTGACAACCAGTGCCCGATTGGCCTGTCGGGGGCAGTTGACACATGATCTACAGGACTTTGCTGCATGTCTGATTTGACGCATTTTAATCAACAGGGCCACGCTCACATGGTAGATGTCGGTGATAAAGACATCACCAAACGGGTGGCTGTGGCTACGGGCTCCATCAGGATGCAAGCCAATACCTTGCAGATGATCACGGCGGGCAAACATAAAAAGGGTGATGTGCTGGGTATTGCCCGGGTAGCGGCAATCATGGCGAGCAAGCGCACCAGTGATCTGATTCCGCTGTGTCATCCGATTGGTCTGACCCACGTTGACGTGTCCTATCACATTGATAACGAAGGCTCGTCTATAGACTGCGAAGTGCGCACTGAGACTCTTTCACAAACCGGTGTCGAAATGGAAGCACTGACGGCGGTGCAGGTTGCCTTGTTAACTATCTATGATATGTGCAAAGCGGTTGATCGCGGAATGTGTATGACAGATATCCGCTTGCTGGAAAAGCAAGGCGGCAAATCCGGCCATTGGCAGGCAGAGTAGCGTGTCGGCTCAACAAGCGGCCGTTTTGACAATACCGCCTATAATTAGAAGCTACTTAACAGCAAAAATTCGATACCTTATTCATACTGAGGCGTGCCTCCAGAGTCTTTTTGAAAATTGACACCTCGCGGCACGGTTTTTTTGTTTATTCGGTGTATCGGCTGATGCACAATACGCAGTTTTGTAACGATATCGCAGATACACTGACTGAATGACACACCTGAACCATATAAAACTCGGCTTGATTGCGCTTTTGACAATCATTGTCGTGGTGGCTGTGTTTGCTGTGGAATATGTTGATCTGAAACGCCAGAAAGCACTCATAGAATCGATCGTCCTTGAGCAAACAGGGCGTGAATTGCAGATCAATGGCGCAGTGACAGCCAACTTGTTTCCGTGGTTCGGACTTAGCCTGACGGATGTCCTTATGGCTAACGCAGAGGAGTTTAGTGATACTGAATTCGCAACGGTCAGTTCCGGTGAACTACAGCTGTATGTGCTGCCCTTACTGACGGGCGACATCAAGTTAAAAAAGGTGGTCTTGAGAGGCTTGTCTCTGAATCTGCAGCGTGATGCAGACGGTAAAACCAACTGGGATGATTTAATGGCCACTACCGCGGTGGTCGAGACGAAGTCGGATGATAATGTTGTACAGGAGATTGAAGCCGGTGCACCGTTAATCGCCGCTTTATCAGCCGGCGATGTTCAGATAGTTGACTCCAAAGTCGCTTATACTGATGAACGCGATGCAAGTTTTCTGGCTGTCAATGAACTGAATGTCAATACGGGTACAGTGGTGTTGTCTGAGCCCTTTGCATTTGAAGCCAACTTTGATTTTATCACCAGTGCTGCATCGGGGCTGACATCAGTAGTCACCTCCAGCGGTGAGATTGCGGTTGATCTTGTTAACAACATCTACGCCCTGCGGGATCTTAAGCTCAGCACGGTCAGTTCAGGTGCAGCCTTGCCGCTTGAGTCTTTGCCATTCTCTTCAAATGGCGAACTGGTTGCTGATCTCAACAACCAGACTATAGATATCAAAGTCACCGACGGGTTGCTCTCCGGTGTTTCTTTAAGTGGTGAAATCCATGCCACTGATCTGCAGGATAAGCCTCGTTTAAGCGGCATGTTGATGAGCGGTGATTTCGATGCAGCGTCTGCGGTCGAACAACTCAACATTGCCGGCCTGGATCAGTTTCCCACTGAACTTTTGCAGAAATCGCGCTTCTCTGTTCAGTTTGAATACCTGCAGGATGTGCTGCATCTGCAAAATTTTGAAGCGTCGGTTAATGACATCAACCTGACAGGTGATTTTCAAATTGCCCATCCTGCGGGCCCGGGCGTATTCAGTGGTTGGTTACGAACGGATCCATTTAACCCGGCGCCCTGGTTGGATAGTTTCGAGTTGGCGTTTGAAGATGACTCCGTCATGCAACAAGCGCAGCTATTGGTCGACATTCGACAGTCCGGCGAGCTTCTGTCTTTTAACCAGATCGATCTGCAGCTGGATGATTCACATATCACCGGCAGTGTTCAATTCTCCGATATTAATACAGACACACGGTCTGTCACCTATGATGTGTCGGTAGATCAAATCAACCTCGATAGTTATGTACCCCTGATAGCAAACACCACTGCGACCGATGCAGAGAACAAACCTCTTGAGCCGTTATTGTCGGTTGATACATTACGACAACTGACAGCAGAGGGTAAATTGTCATTCGGGGAAATGACTCTGGCTGGCATGGTCGCACAGAATGTAGAGGTTCCTCTGTTGGCTGAAAACGGCCGTCTTGAAATCACGCGAGTGAAGGCGGATCTCTATTCAGGGTCGCTCTTTGCAGCAGCCTCTTTGGATGTGCAATCTGACGAACCACTACTGACAGTCACTGGTAACATGAACGGTTTGAATGCAGATCGATGGTTACATGATGTGTTTGATAAAGAGGCGCCTTTCAGCGGTGTCGCCAACCTGAGCATGGATTTACTATCGCGTGTGCCTGCCTCGCGCGGCCTTGGATTGTCGCAGTTTCTTGAACATGCTTCCGGTGCGTTGTCACTACGAGTCACTGACGGCGAGCTCAAAGGGATTGATATAGCTGCCGAGCTACGTGATGTCGGCAGGCAAATTTCCGATGGCGTGGTCGTCCATGACAGCGCTGGCACTGAAACAACGCAAGACGTGTTACCGGTAACCGAGTTTAGCGAATACAGTTTGTCAGCGGTGCTGGCAGATGGTGTGTTAAAAAGCGATGACCTGGTATTTTTGTCGCCGCTCGTACAGTTAACCGGTGAAGGTGGTGTTAATGTCAGCACCCACACGGTTGATGTTTTACTGCACCTCACCGTGACCTCTGGTGAGCAAACCGCGCAGGATGAAGCTCTGCATCGTCTGGCAGGAAATGAATACGCTATACCGATTCGCGGGCTGTATACAGATCTTTCTGTCGACTTACCTCAGTTGTTATTGAAAACCTTCCAATCAGGTTTGACCAGTGAAGTTGAGTCGCGATACACAGGACAGTCTGACTCAGTGCAGCAAAGTACCAAACAAACTATTCTCTCTGAGAAAGAGGCTCTGCGACGACGACTGGAAGCAGAGCAGCAGGAAGCAGCGGAAATCATACGCCAAAAACAACAACTTGAAACGATTCCCGTGGAAGAAACTCAACAGCAGGAACCTGACAAAAACGCGCTGAAAGATCGACTACAGAATAATCTGAAAGAAGATCTGGATGAGTTGCTGAGTGAGAATTAAGTATGCAACGAACACTGCGTCATGGAATGGTTGCCACAGTGCAGGTTTATCCCCTGTGTTAACGGATAAGCTCCTGCAAACTCGATTGTGATAGCTACCGGGAAACAATCTGCTGCCTTCGCGACATCGGTATTGGACTGGTTTGAAGTCAGTGGTCGTAAAGATTTACCGTGGCAGCAGAACCCGACGCCCTACCGTGTCTGGGTTTCTGAAATCATGTTGCAGCAAACGCAGGTCACAACGGTAATACCGTATTTTCAGCGCTTTATGCAACGCTTCAGCTCAGTAGAGGCGTTGGCTTCTGCCAGTCAGGATGAAGTATTGGCGCTGTGGACCGGACTGGGTTACTACGCACGCGGGCGCAACCTGCATAAAGCAGCCGAGGTAGTTGTTACGCAACATAATGGCGAGTTACCAGCCACTGTTGAAGCGTTGGTGACGTTGCCTGGAATCGGACGTTCTACTGCAGGTGCCATTGTAAGCCTCGGGTACAACAAGTCAGCACCGATACTCGATGGCAATGTGAAGCGCGTACTGTGTCGTTATCACTGTGTCGATGGCTGGTATGGTCAGGCCGCGGTAGAGAAAAAATTATGGTCGCTGACAACTGCACTGACACCGCTTGAAAATACCGCCAGATTCAATCAGGCGATGATGGATCTGGGTGCCACCGTTTGTACCCGCTCAAAACCGGATTGTGCGCATTGTCCGCTGCAGAAAAACTGTCAGGCTTATCAATCCGGCTCGCCGACAGACTGGCCACATAAGAAACCAAAGAAAATCAAACCAGTCAAAAAGACACGCATGCTGTTGTTGACAAAAGACGATGCGGTATTATTGCAGCGAAGGCCACCGAGTGGTATCTGGGGCGGACTTTGGAGTTTTCCGCAATTCGATGATCTTGCCGGCTTGTATCAATTTGCCGATGCACTCGGACAGTATGACCGTGATGAAACCGAGCACTGGCACGAGGTGAAACACAGCTTTACGCATTTTGATCTTGAGATCATGCCGATTAAAATTGCATTGAATCGAACCTCCGGTCGACGCATTATGGATGAGGACAATCATTGCTGGGTGGCCGGTGAACTGCCAGGCGGCTGTGCGGCTCCGGTGAAGCGTTTACTGGAAAAACTTACCCACACTCTGCTGTAGACTGGTTGCTGTGAACACCTATGTTAAATTTTCAGGAGGACACCATGGCTCGCATGGTTAATTGCGTCAAACTCGACAAAGAAGCTGAAGGTCTCGACCGACCTACTTATCCGGGAGATCTCGGCAAGCGGATTTATACAAGTGTGTCGAAAGAAGCGTGGCAATCGTGGATGGGTCATCAGACGATGCTGATCAATGAATATCGCCTGACACCGGTCGACCCGAAGGCGCGTAAGTTTTTAGAAGAAGAGATGGAGAAATTCTTCTTCGGTGGCGGTTCGGATAAACCCGAGGGTTTCGTGCCTCAAAGTGACTGAGCCAATAGCACGGCCGAATACGGACTATGCACCGCAGTTTTGATGCCGGCCTTGACTCACGGCGGGACTGTGGTCTAATACGCCTCTGTCTGAAAGGCGGCACAAAGTAGCGATGTGATCTCGCCGATGTGACCTTCCCGGGCCAGGTAGCTCAGTCGGTAGAGCAGGGGACTGAAAATCCCCGTGTCGGCGGTTCGATTCCGTCCCTGGCCACCATTTAATTTCCCGCCATGTTCTTTCCAGGAAAACAAGCTGCCTCGAGCAGTTTTTTTGTGCCGGACCTCTAAACGGCTAGTCTAATGGCGAGCCGGCCTTGCAGCTGATGCGTCGGGTCCGTGCCGACAATATCTTGCTAACGGTGAAACTTGGATCTGTATAATCAAAGGTTCCAATGTTCCTCAATTGAGTGTCTCCGGTGCGAGGCGTGAACACTCTGTCTCTGCTACCCGATCAATTGAAAGTGCGATTTTTATAGCCAATGCAGTTATTGCCTGAAACGGGACAAGCCTCGGCATGAAAAAAAAACAATCAGACGGTCGCGGTACTTCGTCAACAGCGGATTATATGCCCGGCTTCGGCAATGACTTTGAAACTGAAGCCCTGCCGGATGCTTTGCCGCAAGGCATGAACAGTCCGCAAAAATGCAATTACGGTCTTTATGGTGAACAGTTGTCAGGCACTGCGTTTACAGCGCCGTCTCATAGTAATGAGCGCACCTGGTGTTATCGCATTCGACCTTCAGTAAAACATTGCGGACGTTTTCAACGCTATGATGTAGCGCATTGGAAATCAGCGCCCAATATTGTTGCCGATCTGACCAGTCTGGGTCAGTATCGCTGGGACCCGGTTTCAGTGCCAGAAGAGCCTTTGAACTGGATTACCGGTATGCATACCATGACAACAGCGGGTGATGTAAATACGCAGACCGGTATGGCAAGTCATGTTTATCTTGTCAATGAAAGCATGACTGATGAGTATTTTTACTCCGCTGATTCCGAGCTACTGGTGGTACCTCAGCAAGGTAAGTTGAGATTCGCTACTGAACTTGGCGTGATAGATGTCGAGCCGCAGGAGATTATACTCCTGCCTCGTGGATTGCTGTACCGGGTGGAAGTACTTACCGGTGAGTGCAGAGGCTTTGTTTGTGAAAACTACGGGCAGAAATTTTATTTACCTTCGCGTGGTCCAATCGGCGCTAACTGTATGGCGAACTCCCGCGACTTTAAAACACCCGTTGCAGCGTTTGAAGACAAAGATGTCAGGTCTCTTATTACGATCAAGTGGTGTGGTCAGTTTCACCGCTGTGAGATCGATCACAGCCCGCTTGATGTTGTGGCGTGGCACGGAAATTACGCACCGTGTAAGTATGATCTAAAAAATTACTGTCCCGTCGGTGCGATTCTCTTCGATCATCCCGACCCTTCTATCTTTACCGTATTGACTGCACCTTCTGGCGTTGAGGGCACGGCGAATATTGATTTTGTTTTATTCCGTGAGCGATGGCTGGTAGCGGAAAATACCTTTCGTCCGCCCTGGTACCACAAGAACGTCATGAGCGAATTGATGGGTAACATCTACGGGCAATACGATGCCAAGCCACAGGGTTTTGCACCGGGCGGTCTGAGCTTGCATAACATGATGTTGCCGCATGGGCCGGATCGTCAGGCATTTGAGAAAGCGTCAAACGCGAACCTTCAGGCCGAAAAACTGAGCGATACCATGAGCTTTATGTTCGAGACACGATTTCCTCAGCATTTGACTGAATATGCGGCTAAAGAAGCACCTCTGCAGGCTAATTACATCGATTGCTGGGCTGATCTTGAAAAACACTTCGATGGTACTCCGGGTGTTAAATGAAGCAGAATGTATCGCTAAGGTGTAGAAAAAGTGCTTGTTTATCTCTACAGAGATTTCTGTATGCGGGTCAGGCTATACTTGGATAGCTAAATCGAAAAATCAGACCGAGGAGTCACCTGTGAAGGTCGACGATTACTACCAGCTTTCTGCCAACAAAGACGCCCTGACTTTCACGCGTGATGCGGCCAGTGCATTCGCTAAAGAAATCGCCGGTGACTTTAACCCGATTCATAATCCCGATGCTCGTCGTTTTTGTGTACCGGGGGATTTGCTGTTCGCGGTGGTGCTCGATCAATTTCACGCTCGTGCGTCAATGGATTTTGAATTTCAGCAGATGGTCGATGATCGCGTCTCGCTTGAAATGCAACTGGATAAAAACACCTTGCGGATGACAGACAACACCGATAAGTGTTATCTCGACGTCAGTTTTAGTGGTGCCACGGTAGAGTCTGCTTCAGCTAATCAGGCGTTGATTGCAGCTTACGTAAAATTTTCAGGCCAGACGTTTCCATTTCTGTTGGTTGAACTAATGAAAAAACATCAGGTTATGATCAATCATGCACGGCCGTTAGTAATCTACAAGAGCATGTCAATTGAACTGCAACAAACTGACTGTAAAGACTTTGAACTTGCGTTTGCAGAATCGAGCTTAAAAACTGACGGTAAAAAAGGCGAGGTGACACTGAACTTCAATATTGTCAGCGATGGCAAAGTCGTTGGCACCGGCTGTAAAAACATGTTGTTGGGTGGATTGCGCGAATATCAGCAGGACGTTGTTGACGAATTAGTGCGCGATTACAACGCCATTAAATCTCAATACTCTGCCGTGTACGTTTGAAACAAACCTGTGTGTCCGTATGAATTGTGCTCGCTGAGGTGTGGGCTCAATTGAAGGTTGAGGTGAGGGCCGCAGCTGGTGGTTTGCTGATTACAGTGATGATGGCGCTAACGCTTGTTAGCGATATAACAGGCTATGTAAATTTCGCCTGGTTTGCAGGGGTTGTCGGCTGGTTCGCGGTCTGTTTGTTATTTATCGATGTAAAAAAGGCCCAGCGATACCAAACTGCTTTAATTGCTATCGTTGGTATGCTTTTGCTCGTAGCCGGTCAATTGCGTGATGGCAGCGCGCCATGGACGCAGGCAATTAGCAGCAACACCGGACTGGTAACCATGCTTGCGTCAGTCGGCTTTCTGCGGCTGATCGCATTATCGACCGATAAAATGCAGCCAGTGCATCTGCCGTCCGGCTTCCCGGCCTTTGTTAAAACTCTGGCAGGTGTCAGTTTATTTGGTTCGGTGATCAATATCTCTGCGCCGATATTATTTGCAGACCTGCTGCATAAGCACGGAGCGCTGGGACGGCTTGCGTCGCAGTCTATCACCCGCATCTTTACCTCAACGGCCACCTGGTCGCCATTTTTTGCCGGTATGGCAGCTGTGTTAATTAATGTTCCACAGATGCGCATAAGCTTTGTTATTCTTGTGTGCTTTCCGTTTGCGGTACTGAGTTTTCTCGTTGTATTGCTGGAAGTAAGAATACGCTACTGGCAGCAGATTAAGGATTTCAAAGGCTATCCGGTTAATTTTTATAATCTCTGGATACCAGCGGCACTGGCCGCCATGATTCTAATACTTACCAGACTATTTCCCGAGTGGTCGGTGTTGACACGTATTTCGATATCGGCGCTGAGCCTGTCTGCGGTGGTGCTGTTTATTCGTCAGGGTTTGAATGCTACTCGAACACTTTCGAGCTTTGTCGTTGAAGGTCTGCCGACAATGATCAATGAACTACAGTTGTTTCTTGCAGCGGGTGTGTTAGCGGCAGGGCTTGTCACTACTATCAATGATGGTTTCCTGCCGACACTATCCGGCTTTACTGCATCATCTGCATCACTGTTGCTGGGCGTGATGATTCTTTTGGCGGTTGCGGGCCTGCATCCGGTAGTGACAATCTCCGCGGCGACACCATTAGTGATGACCTTAAGCCCGGCGCCGGATCTTCTTGCTGTATGTTATCTGTTAGCGTGGGGGCTCGGTACCTGTGCCAGTCCGTTGTCAGGGACCCATCTTGTGTTCCAGGGGCGCTACGGTATACCGAGCTGGCAGGGGGCTTTGCGCAACTGGCCTTATGTACTGGTGATGTATGGCGTCGCAGTGTTTTTTTTATTCACGATTGAACGGTTTCTGTAACCCGCCTGGTTGTGCAGCGCTACCAGGATCGATGAGGGCCGGTATCAAGATGAACAAAGTCGGACTTTTGATAATATCCTACGCCTCCTACTCGCAGAGCCATTCCCGCTCTTTGAATTTGTTTGGTATCTGTACCGGGCAGGCGTATGTCTATTGCGCGGCCTTTTATGTGGTAGCTGTTTTTCGCCACCCTGGCATTTTTTAGTGCGAGTTTGCGATTTGTCTCTGCTGAACGATAGCCCGAGATCACACTGAAAGGTTGCTTTGGCTTACCGAGTTTGTTGCTGACCAGATAAAGCACTGATAACAGTCGTGGATCGATCTGTATAACGGCATTGGTACGGTGATCACGAAGCAACTGATTGATTTGTTCCAGAGCGTCGGTGTTATAAGCACCAGCTGACCAGAAAACACCGTTGAAGGTCTCAGTCGTATGTATATTGTATAAAGACAGCGATAACTCAGGGTAACTGTTGTTACCGGCTATGACATTTTCGAAAGGAAAAAACGGGATACTGAGAGCTGCAAACAATGCCGATCGGCGTTTTGGGTTAAATCTTACTGCGTTATTAGGTATCATCTTGTTACTCAAACTGCACGTAAATCTTTAAGTGCGTTAGGATATAGGAGTTTGGTTCTGAATCAGTGCCGGAGTCGAGGTATTTGAACAATGGTTTCTGACATTATTCAGCGCCGGCTACCGGCAGAAGTACGAGTTGGTTTGCAATGGCAAGTAACAGAAGTGAGACTTGGTTTTTGTTTTCGCTGGTTATTTTATACCCTTGTTTTCAGATTCAAAAGCTCTATTTTAAGTGTAAGTTATTAGATACAAAATGGCGTCTTTGTAGAAACATTCTATTTTCAATTGCGCTCCTACATGACCCGATAAACCAGTTACCAATGAGAACTGTGAAAAACAACGATGAATAAGAAATGGTCGTCAGCAAAGGTAAAAGATGTGCAGCGCTGGCTTATCAAACGTTGGCCGGAATCTTTTGCTCGAGGCCCCGACCTTCGTCCCCTGGCTCTGCAAGTGCATAAAGAAATACTTGCGCATCGTGATGAAAATGTGCAGCTTTCAACTCGTGTTTTGCGTGAAGTACTAAAACGTCATACCACGAGTTACGGTTATCTCTATGGCTTAACCAAGCACAAGCAGCGCTATAACCTTAAAGGCGAAAGTGTCGGTGAGGTATCGGGCGAGCATCGTGAATGGGCAATATCTGCATTGAGAGCAAAGCAGAAAGAAGCTCAGAGAATTCGAAAAGAAGCCCGTCGTGGAGCTCAACAAAAATCTAAACCATCACTTGTAAAAGACAACCCGAAAAACAAGCCGGACATTCGTTCTGCTGGCGCCGGGCCTGTGATCAAATACAAACCAGCGAAACGTAAATTAGTAAAACCCGAAGCTGAGCGAACAGCCGAGCTTACGGGTTAACTCGCTGTTTGAGTGGTACTTCAGTCTATGACCGGCTGTAAGAATTTATTGGTAGCAACTGCATGTGACCACAAAACCGGCTTTGACCTCAACGTCGCTAATCGATTGCCTTGATAAAAAAGACAACGAGCTCATTGTCGTAGAAGGCCTGAGTGCTGCCAATGCGATTAAATCGGTAAGAAACAGACAACTGCATGCCGTGCTGCCAATGCAGGGCAAGATACCGAATGCGAATCGTACTTCTGCAGAGCGTCTTCTGTCACACCCGAATATTGCCGATCTGCTGCAAAGCCTGCACCCTCAGAGGCTGGCTGAAGCCCGGATGGATGGTTGTCGTTATCGGCGAATTATCATTCTCGCTGATCCCGACGCCGATGGAGTTCATGCCAGTATTTTGCTTGTCATGTTTATGCTGCAGCAACTACCTGATTTAGTCAGGCAGGAAAGGTTATATCTGGTTAGAGCACCACTTTATGGTTTTTATCGTTTTGAAACGTGTATGGCTGTGGCTTACTCTGAACAACATGCAGAAACGGTGTACGCTGAATTAACCGGTAGTGGAAACCAGGCTATTGAAAAGCGTCGCTATAAAGGCATTGCGAGTCTTGATACAAATCACAGATTGCAGCTTCTTGCGCAGGATTACCCGTCACGCTGGAATTTGTCGTTAAACGACTGCAGAGAATTATGTAAAGCGCTGCTTTAATGTGTGACTGGAAACGAGAGTTTCCAAAGTTGGTCAGAGGACCCCCGGTCGACACGACCGGGGGTATATTCATATCGTATTTACGTGGCTCGGCCTTACTGTGGTGACTCAGACCAGTACAAGCGCTGCAATAAGTTGTTCGAGTCACCTTCCCAAAGTACCTGCGGACCGGAAACCGCGGACGGTACTACCTTTGTGCCATCCTTATTCGGAACAAACAACGTCTGTATCGGCGGGGCGATTCCGCCGCCGGGTATGTCCAGGTAGCGACGTTTATTGCCCGAGCGGGTATCGGCGGGGTTGTCAGTGGTCGAACTGCCATCCTCAAGATTCACCTGATAAAACCTGCTGCTTCCAATATCCGGCAGGCAGATGTCGGTTCCGGTATTCGGCACATAACTGATAAAACGGATGACGTTGTTAATTGTGCTGGACTGACCAAGGATTTTTTCACCGGGAGAATCCAGATCAATACGCCACCCTTGTGCGGCGTCCAGTGCCATTCTGGCTGCCTCCTGTTGCTTCGGTGTGCCTTCCTGGATCAGGTTGTCGGTGGTATCAAACAGGTCGTTCAGTTCGATTGGACGATAGCCGCCCTTACCGTTCTGAATACCATAGTTACCGGTATCTTCGTATGAGTAGCGGACTAAGAAAAATTTGTCTTCGATAATCTCGTCAAGCGGGTGCGCCTGAAAACCCGAACCAATGGCAATGTTGATCACTCTCTTGCCGTCAACCATGGACAAAGAAAGATCCGGCTCATGATAAAACCGGCGGGCATCAGCGGCGCTGTTGTCTGCTGCGAAGTCGGCGATGATGCCACCATCGACCAGCTTATCGCCTGCTGCTTCGCCATTGTTGATGTCAAAGCGCCAGATGCGGCCACCCATATCGCCAATGTAAAACTGTGTCGCCAGACTCTCTTCACCCAGCGCTACAACCTTTACATTTGACGGAAAGCTGTATTCCATATCTGGAAAATGCTCTATTTTGTTGCTGCCAGCGGTATTAATACTACCTGCCCACAGCAGTTCGCTGGTGTCGATATCAACAATGTAAATCGCTCTGCCAACGCCATCCGGTGTTCTTGTATAGTGATCGTCCTGATCGTTATCGTAACCACCACCAAAGATAGCAACTTGTCTTATTAAGTTGCCAACTCTGATTTTTGCCATGGTTAACTTTGACCAGGTTTCACCCAGTTCAGTGGCGTATCCGGTGCCGCCTTCAATCTGCCATTCAAACACCGGATCGTTTTTATTACTGACATCCAGTGCATAGTAGTTTCTGCCACCACGACGCAAACCGGTATAGATGTGAGCTTTGTCTGAACCGTCGATAACACCATTGGTATTTAAATCCTGTCGCCTGACTACCAGGTCACCATCTACACCGTAGGGTCTGTCTTCAGGAGATGTATAGTTGTTGTCGTAAAGCGATTTTAAATTGCCCATCAGCTCAAGTGGCATATAGGCGTACATCTCTCTGCCAGTTTCTGCATCGATTGCATGCAGAAAACCTTCGTTAGTACCGACAAACGTGACTGATTCCGGTGCAGCCGGAGTGCCGTAGTCGATAATCACTGGCCGTGAATGCAGTGGATCCCCCATGAACTGGCGTGCATCAGTTGTGGAGTTGTCTTGATCGTCGTCTCTGACATCCACACCGCGTAGCCATTGGATAATGTCGTCTTTCTCGTCGGCATCTACTGCACCACCAACATCAGCCGTTGTAATATTTTTATTGCCCACTGATATCCGATTTTCCAAACCCATCAGAAAGTCTTCACCGGCAAAGCGAGTAACAATGTTCCGGTTGTTAAAGTTGCTGCCGTCGAAGAGCAACTGATTCGCTGCACCACCTTCAGTGACTTCAGCGCCGTCTATTGAATTCGACCAAAAACTTCGTGCTGTTGGCACAAACGTACCGGTTTGCGGATCTATAGCCAGCTGGTCATTCTGATCCCGTAATGCAGGCGGAGTGCCTCTTAAGGAGTATCTCTTCAGGTTGCCCTGCCAGCCGGCGCGTGCACTTGGTTGAAACATCGCAAGGTAGACATCTTCCCGGTGAGACAGCCGTGTAAATTGATCAATAGTTGCACCTGGTGCAACAAAGGTAGTGTCAATTTCTTCGACCTGGCCAAAGATTGCGTTAAGTGTTGTGACCAGATCGTCAGCTGATCTTGCCTCGTGGCTGGTCCCTTGTGATCTGGGTCCTATTGATGCGTCCGCAACTGTTTCCAGCCATGGCGAACTGAAATTGAAGCCGATGGTATGTGTGATGATGTTCTTTTGCGACGCCATATAAGCAGCCAGTTCTGGACCGCACTGGCCATCTTCGATGCCGGGGGTTATGGCGCATGATCCACCGACCAGTGTTTTGGCCTGGGCGATTCCTGAAGTTCCTCTTGGAGCACCATCTGTCAACAGAATAATATGATTAGCCTGGCACTCATGTTCAATCGGAGAGATGTACACCGGATTACCGGTTATTGTCTCTTGTCGACAACTAGCGCTATTCGGGTTGTTTATCGGGTCGCAGCCATTGGGTATATTGGGCTTTCCACCGGTATAGCTCAATGGATTTGAAACCCGACTGTATCGTGAATTATTACTGTTATTTGCTGAGCGTCTTTTACCGAATTCAACCGGCTTGCCGTCGAAGTAATTGATAGCTTCAAGTAGAGCACTTATAGTTGGTGTGCTGCCGGCTGCTTCAAATTCAGATAGAAGCTTTTTTAGATGATCCCGCACTGACATACATGGACCGAAGCCACAGACTTGCTCGTCGAGATCCATTACCGGAAAAAGAATTCTTCCACCTTCATCATGACTGAATCGCATTAACCCGACGTTCGTCCCCTGTAAGGTATCGAGTAGTTGATTCATTGCGTTGACCATACGATCCAAACGCGTAGTGTTGCCACCATCCAGGTTATCCATTGAACCTGAGCCGTCGAGAACGATCAACACATTGGGCTGACCTGTGTTGACAGTTGTATTATTGGGAAAAAATATTTCTGTATCATCTGCCCAGACGGGATTCAGCGTGACGATGCTGAGTGCGACGGCTGCTAAACAACTGCTAAAGCGTAAACGGCTTGGCATGCGGAGGATCCTTTTACTAGTACCTGAGAAACGGGCAGTCATCGACGGAGGAGCGGCTGCCTCATTAGTATTGGCACTAAGGACCACTAACTTTAGTAATAGGCTGATTTTTGTGAGGCGATTTGCACTACGCACGGCTGACCGCTTAATCATTGCGGACACGGCCCTGTTAGCCTTAAGGTGGGTTTTTGGTCGTGTTATGTACACACAAGCGGAGTTAGTGTGTTGCTTTAAAGGCTCAGTGCAGCCAGCCGGCTAATCGAAGTAAGGCAAGTATGGCTTTGCCTGCGGTTGCAGGTGCAGAGCATCTTCTTTGTAAGGGTTATTTAATGCGACTTCTTCGTTTAACTCTATGCCCAGACCTGGTTCAGTAGACGGCGCAATATAGCCGTCCTGCCAGTTGATGGGTGAAGTCAACAGGTCATTGTGGAAGCCGGTCCAGTCTTCGATGCTTTCGAGTATAAGAAAATTTGCACAACATGCCGCGAGATGGATATTGGCAACTCCTTCAACCGGACCGCAATACAAGTGTGGGGCAATCTGTGCGTAGTTCGCTTCAGCCAGTGCGGCGATTTTTTTTGCTTCCAAAATGCCACCGACTCGTCCCAGAGCAGGCTGGAGTATCGATGCCGCCTGCAGCTCGAGTAGTCTGGCAAACTCGTACTTGGTAGTCAGGCGTTCACCGGTAGCAATTGGAATAGTGGTTTGTCTTGCCACTCGCGCCATTTCTTCCGGGCGCTCCGGCGGCACGGGTTCTTCAAACCACAAGGGGTCGGATGATTCGAGTACAGCTGCCATGCGGATCGCGCCTGCGGTAGTGAACTGACCGTGAGTGCCGAATAAGAGGTCTGCATCAGTGCCAACTGCCTCGCGCAGAGTTTTAACAAACCGTTCACTACGCTTGATAGATTCGAGATCCGGTTGATGTGGATCGAACGTGGTGTAGGCACCGGCGGGATCGAATTTCACAGCGGTAAAGCCTTGCTTAACATATTCAACCGCCCGCGCTGCCGCTACATCAGGATCACTGTAGACGGGATGCGCTTCGTTTGCGCTGATGTTATCCGGTGGATACAGGTAGGTATAGGTTCGAATTTTTTCGTGTACGCAACCACCGAGTAAATTGTATACAGGTTGGCCACTGGCTTTACCGATGATGTCCCACAGAGCTATTTCAAGCCCGCTCAGTACGCCAAGTAAAGAGATATCCGGTCGCATTGAGTAACCCCGGCCATAAACATTGCGCCATAGCGTTTCTATTTGAAAAGGGTCTGTGTTTTCAACGTGTGCGGCGAATACATCATCAATCATGTGCTTCACGACAGTAGGCGCGAATGTGGCGTTGTAGACTTCACCAATGCCGGTAATACCGTCGTCCGTAGTGAGCTTGATGAATATAAAGTACCGCCCGCCTTTGTGTGGCGGCGGGTTGCCGACTATAAACGTCTGCAGATCTTTTACCAGCATAGCAAGCTACATCAAGACTGAGGTTGCGCTGATGTTAGCGCGTATCGTAGTGGGCTGCCAGGAGTCGGAAATCTTTGGCGAGAGAATCTGCCGTTTGTGGTGCGGTAAAAACTGCCTGAACTGAGGCATCCGGGTTGATCAGAACTACCGTAGAGGAATGATCAACCAGATAATTTGGATCTTCACGATTTTCAGGTACCGAATAGACCGCACTAATCTGGTTTGCGAATTTTTTTATTTCTTCAGGTGTTCCGGTCACACCGGTGAAATCTTCATTAAAAAATTTTACATAGTCCTTTAGATGCTCCGGCGTATCGCGATCGGGATCCACCGATAGCAGCATAGTGGAGACCTGTGGATCACCTTCCTCTGACAAAAGTTTGTGCGTTTGATCGAGAGTTGTCAGTGTTGCCGGGCAGTAGTCCGGACAGAAGGTGTAACCAACGTAGATGAATGTCCATTGATCCTTAAAGTTTGTCTCTGAAAATGGTTCGCTGTTGTGATCAACAAGTGCCACTTCAGTCAGTGCTTCAGGTTCCGGAAAAGAAAAGCCGGAAAGCTCGCTTAAGTCGGGTGCGCTTTGACGCGTACCGAAAAACAAGCCTGTGGCCAGTGCCACGATGGCGACCAGTGTGATGGCAAATTTATTCAAAGTGTGTAACCGTTTTTGTTGTCGTGACTAGTCCGCACTATGGCTCTGTGTTTTCATGTGCGTGTGTTGCATCAGGATCTTTTTCTTCATGTTTCATGTGCTTGTGTTCTTCTGCATTGTGGCCGGACGGCGGTTGCTTAAAAACAGGAACGCTTAGAGTCCGGGTACTGCCATCGTCAAAAGTGAGCTCCAGGTTGACGTCTTTGCCAACTTCCAGCTGTTCCTGCAGGTCAAACACCATGATGTGATCACTGTGTGGCTTGAGTTGTACCTGCCCGCCGGCGGGCACAGTGATTGAACTGACCTGCTGCATTTTCATCAATCCGTCCTTCTCGGCGTGCGTGTGTAATTCCACCCGCTCGGAAATGTTGGCAGTGACGGCAGTAAGGCTGATGTTCGAGTTGGAGTGATTCATCAGCGTGAGATAGATTGCTGTGGTTTTACTGCCAGGAGGTGTGGCCCTTGCCCAGGCATTTTTTTCGGCAATCATGATGCCGTCAGTGGCAGACAAGACTGTGCCGAACAACAGGAAGCTTGTGGTAAAAACGAGAACAAAGAGTTTTTTCATTAGGTCTTAAACGTTGATATGGTGAATTTGATTGCTGTTATTGATATTTACAAAAGGAAATAGCCCGCTTCCGGTAATCTTTGGGTGGAATCAAAGATTTAAAGTGACATATATAGTCGATTTTGAGAGTAGTCCGGGTCAGGTGAGTTCTTCGAGCTCGTTACCACTGTAATGTTTTGTAAGCCAGAGCGCACTGAAAGCACAAATTAATATCAGCGGAATAACGCAGATATTAACAAAGTTCCATCCCAGGTAGTGATGAATCGCACCGGAGGAAAGCGCTGTGACTGACACGGTGCCAAAGACAATAAAGTCATTCGCCGCCTGAGTATGGCTTTTCTCGCTTTCTTTGTAGCATTCGGTGAGCAGGGTAGTACCGCCGACAAAAAGGAAGTTCCATCCGACACCCAATAGCACCAGAGCGGCTGTGAAATCCCAGACGGATTTTCCGGTCAGATTGAGAGCAACGCACAGCAGACAGAGCACTGCACCTGTAAAAAGTATTTTACTGATGCCGAATCGATTAATCAGATGCCCGGTCACGAAGGATGGCGCGAACATCGAAATAACATGCCACTGAATGACAAAGGCAGTATCGCTCATTTGCATGTGACTGGCTTGCATGGCCAGCGGCGTCGCTGTCATCACCAGGTTCATCGTCGCATAGCCAAGTGTGGCGCACAGACAGGCAACGATAAATACCGGCTGGCGGGCGATGGTCTTTACCGGTCGACCGCGACTTTTACCGGGTTTTTTCGGCGTCGGTGGTGGTAAGTCCATAAACAGTACTGTTATCAAAGAGAGCAGATTTACCCCGATCACAGCCACAAAAGCGCCGGCGTAGATCGATACATCCATTACGTCCTGACTCCAGTGCGCCAGATTGGGTCCGATAAACGCTGCCGCCACACCGCCTGCCATCACCCATGAAATAGCAACGTGTTTTTTTTCAGCCGGTACGATATCCGCAGCCGTGAAGCGATAGTAGTTTGCAAACGCTGTAAAGCAGCCAAAGCAGGCAGTGGACAGACAGAAAATTGCCAGTGAGTGCTGGTAGATGGCCAATAACGCCAGGCAGGCACCGAAGATGCCGATCACAGAGGCAAACACGAATCCGTTACGACGTCCCCATTTGCCCATCGCTAAAGAGGCCGGAATGCTGCAAGCCGTGATGGCAATAAAGTGTAAGGCAAGTGGCAATGTTGCCAGTGCCTTGTTTTCAGCTAGTTCCAGTCCGATCAACGCGGATATCGTGATCAACAGCGAGGCACTGATGAACATATACGCCTGGCAGGCGGTAAGCAGGTAGATCGTACGAGGCAAGAGAGTTGGCACCAGTGGTCAAATTGAGAAATGACATCACGACCTCTGGGTAAAAAATCGAAGGGCCGGGTTATAAAACGTCACAGACACAGTAACCCAGACCTCAGCTTCAGTCGAGACACGTTGGTCAGTCGCGCCCGGGTTTGGCAACCCGGGGTTTAGCAGTGCCGGAACTCTGACGAATCGGGCGCGCTAGTCGGTCCAGATGGTAGCGTTTTGCTCTTCAGAAACTGCACAGAAGTCTTCGGTTTCCTGAGAGGTAAAACGAACCAGCGTCGCACTGTCCTCAAACCAGTATTCCGTCACAATCAGCGGCACTCGCTCCGAGAATTCGGGGAAGTCACGGCTTGCCGTCAGTGTGCCGTATTGACTGATAGCGACATCAAATTCTGCACTGCACGGATGGTTGAACTCGTGAGCGTCGGAGACCAGGTCACCGTCGCTATCAAGATCAAGATAATTCGGAATCCCGTCACCATCCGGATCACCAGTACCTTCGACGTCGTTTGAGACGCCGTCGCCGTCTGTGTCAACCGCAGCGTCATCCGCTTGTAGCTGACCAGTACCGGGTCCGGAAGTTTGCTGATCGCCAGCGTCGATGATTTCCCCGGTCGAACCGCCACTACCGCCGCACGCACCCAGCGCGAGCGCAGAACAGACTACTATTGATAACTTTTTTAACTTATGCATTCTAGAATCTCCACATCTTTATAGTCACCTACAACAAAAGGAATAACGGCAGCCCGGGTGAAAATCGAAGTTACAGAAGGTTGAAAACGGGCTTGTTGAGTGTTGATGCAATCTATGGCCCAGATAGAGTAGTGAATGACTCGAGTGTTTTATTGTGATTTTGTGAACTGAGGATAATTATTAGCAACCCGTCAAACTATGATTAAATGGAATTTGAAACAGGTGGTTTGCAGATAGACATGTCAAATGTGCCGGGGAATTGGTGTTGTTTTGGCAGAAAGTGTTGATGCGAGTATTGTTTTGTTGACGAGGTATTCCTTGCTATCATTCTGTTTTCCGATGTATCAATTTTTGATACAAAAATGTCTTTAAATCTATAAATTATAAGATAATACTGAGTCTATACAGTGCGAAGAATATGGTTATATTTTTGCTGGTAACTATCTATAATCATATAATGCAGTTTGAGGATTTATATTTTTAAATGAAGCAGGTTTTGTTTTCTCGGGTATCTAATAAGTTTCCCGCATTTAACGTATCTGCTTACTGATTAAGAGTTGGGTAAGTCAGGTAATTGCAATCTATCAATTGATGCAATTTTCCTTAACTCAGACTTTTCGGTTTTGGTAAAAATATAGGTCATATCAGTCAATTTGCCTTTAAAAGTAGAGAATATCAGTGAGCGATAGAAAGCAGGGAACCGTTAAGTGGTTTAACACAGAGAAAGGATACGGATTTATCCTCAACCCCGAGGGCGAAGACGTGTTTGTCCACTACCGGTCAATTCAGGTCGAAGGATTTAAGAACCTTCGTGAGGGTCAGGACGTAACGTTTCTTCAGATTAAAAGTGAAAAGGGCTGGCAAGCTGCAGAAGTGCAGATAGTTGAGGGTAACTACCCGGATGTCGATGATGAAGCCGATCCTGATGTGCATTCTGAAGCCTCTTAGTCTTTGAAGCCTTAACAATTTACAAAGCATGGTATCGATCATTCGGACTGCGCTCCTGATCGATTAAGGTTACATTCAGTTAGCTGTACATAACTGTAGTTTGGCTCACTGAATGAAACTGCACTGACCCACCGTTTGTCAGCCAGGGCTTGCGTGTAACAATTAAACTCGCTCTAGAAATTTTGTTGACGTATTCCGGAATATCCGCGACGTTCCACCAGGCCGGAATCAGCCTGGTTACCTTATCTCAATCCCCTTTCCTGTAAATTGAACCTGCCGGTGTCGGCCCTGCCTGTGTATGTCACATCTGTCAATAAGCACAGCAGTATTTGTCGCATCGATCCGTTGAATTTTGTGGCCGGTTGTGTTTTTCTGGAGTCATCTTTCGACCAGTTGGATTTCGCACGAAATTGCGCCGGCAGTCGCACGTTATCGGGGAACTTGAGTCTGCATTGTCGTTCCAGGCGGAGTGGTTCCCCAGTGTTGAACTTCCATCACGCTATAATCATCGCGTCGTTGGTATAACATTGGTCATAGAACGCAAATACTCGATTTGCCAAGACAAACTTTTACGGGATGAGAACATGAGGAATCGCTGCATCGCCTTACTGGCAGCTTTGCTGATCGCGCCAGCGGCTCAGGCGGAAAATTGCGGTTGGCCCGAACAGGATGCACTTGCATCCGTAGTCAGAGTTACCAGCGAAGATGGCAGTCACGCCAGTGGTGTGGTGGTGGGCCCCAACCGAGTGCTGACAGCGGCACACGCGATAGATCAGGCTTATCAGTCGTATATCAGAATCGAAGAAACGCTTTATCCCGCTTTTGTAGCGTCTATAGATCGTGCCAGGGACCTCGCCATACTTGAGGTGTCATCGCTTAATGTGGAACCGATCAAGATCGGTGACAGCGACCTGAGCAACAGCGCGAAAGTATGGGCGGTAGGATTTCCGCGCGCCGAATCTAAAACCACGTCGTCCGGCAGTTTCAAAATTAAAGCGGCTACCGACGGTGCGCTGCACACCACGGCTCCTATTGACTCGGGCCAGTCGGGTGGTGGACTAATTACCTGCGAGCACGGTCGACACGTTTTAGCGGGTATGTTGCGCGGCTTTGCGGCCTATGTGAACGGCGATGAGTACGTGAAAATCAAGAATCACTCTGTCTCGGTTGCGAGTGCGGATATTCGCGATTTCATCAACGAGTGGGAGCGCACGACAAAGTAGTTGCCCGGCAGTTGTTTCTAAACTGGCCTGTTGTCAGTCGAGCCTTTGTTTTAGTCGGCTACCACATTAATCGAGAACCAGCCCTGCACACCGCCGGCTGATTGGTCTTCGGCAATCAGAGTACAGTTGCCAGTCGCAACAGCGGTAACACGGATACTGGTCGAGCTTATTCTGTCGATCTGACATGAAGTATTGTCTTCGGTCAATCTCCAGAGATAGTCGCCGAATGGTTGTGGTCCCCAGCGTGTCGTCGCACGATAAATACCTGCTTCCTGAAGCTCAAGGCGATTCGGCCCGGTAATGATAATTTCCGGCTGTACATTACTAAAACCGGTTGCATCAAACTCATCGGTGATGACCGAACTACGCCCGCGATTTGCGTTATTAACAACTGATAGCTCAATCTCGTGGATGCTGTCTTCTGCACCTGCGGCAGCGCGTTTCGGTGATGCATAGTGCAGAAAGTAAAAACTGTTGGCAGTATCGACCACTTGCTGGTTGATCGAAGATAGTGTGGCACTCAGCTGTGCAAAATTTCTCAGCGCAAAAGTCCCGCTGGTGCCGAATTCCCGAAGTATTTCTTCGGTAATTTCGCTACCGACCCCCAGTGTATATACAGATTTTCCGCGCACGGCGTCCAATGCATCGTCAAAAGTATTTCTGGCTGCGGTGTCTGTACCATCAGTGATAATGATTAAATTACCCTGATTGATTTCAGTTATATCGAAGGTATTTTCGATGCGACTGGCGCCAGTGATGACGGCGCCATATAAGTCAGTCGGGGTGATTGCCACTGCAGGACTAATGCTCTCCAGTCTTGCAACCAGATTATCGATGTTGCCAGTGAAATCGCTTAGCAACGTCACCGTATCGTTAAATGTGTAGAGCGCGATTTCCTGTTGTGGCAACAAGTTTGACTGACCTTCCGAGTCGGTCAGCACCCCGAGTACAGCATCCTTTATTTGATCAAGATCTGTGGGTGAAATACTGCTACTGATATCAATCATGATGACGGTGCGCAGTGAGAACGGTAGTTGTTCTTGTGGCACGATAGCGAGAGAAGTTTCAGCAGCCGAGACCGGTTCATCATCTTCGAGTAAAAGAAAATCACTGGTCTGTAACCCGGCAATAGCACCGCCAAACTGGTCGGTTGCCTGGAACAGCACGCTAATGATTGAAGGCAGTGTCGCTTCAAAGCTTAGTTTTTCAAGCTGCACAAAGCGGTTGGGACCGCTTGCCGTGAGGTTGGTGTTCGGTATCGAGCTCTGGCCCTCTGAAGCCGTGGATGGGTCATCCAGTAACTCTGCGCGATCAATACCTTCGCTACCGCAGGCGCTAAGCAAACCGACATTAATCAATGCGGTAAACAACAGGGGAAACAGGGCACGCTTGTAATTAAATAATTTCATGATTCGCCGGCTCGGTTTTAATTTTTTTTGAGTATGGCCGCCTCTACCCCGAGTATATAACAGAGAGGTTGTATCCTCAGACTCTCGGGAATTAAGAATCGGACAGCCGCTCCAGCTGCAAAAACAAGCACAAAACCTTCCATTTACTATCGAAACGGGTAATCGCGGATAAAGTGTTGCGAAAACAATTGTTTCCTCACCGCATTATCGTCCTGGCGAACAGTCCGGTGGGTCAGATAACTGATCAGGTAACCAGATTATTGAGCTCGAAGATTGGCAATAAAATAGCCAGCACAATCGCCATTACCATCCCCGCCATAATTAAAATGATCGCAGGCTCCAGCAATGCCAGGAAAACGGCAAGGATACCGTTCAGCTCGCGTTCCTGATGGGTTGCGGCTTTTTCGAGCATTTGTTCCAGCCGACCGGATGACTCGCCACTATTGATCAGGTGCAACATCATGGGCGGGAAGAAACCGGTACGCTCCAGTGATCTGCTCAAGCCACCGCCCTCGCGGACTTTGGTGGCGGCTTGTTTGACCGCATGCCTCATTGGCCGATTGGTCAGAACCTGCGATGCGATGCCCAGTGCATCGAGCACGGGCACACCACTGGCTGCGAGAATGCTCAACGTACGTGCAAATTGAGATGCATTGGAACCGCGAATGAGGCGCGATATTAACGGTATCTTTAGCATAAACGCGTGTACTTTCATTTTAACCGACTCGTTCTGCAGGAGTCTGCGCCATGCGATAAACAATACAACTCCGGCAATTAAAACAGCCAGTCCCCAGTTTTGAATGAACTCACTCAGGGAAATCATAATTCTGGTCAGTAGTGGCAGCTCCTGACCCATGCTGTCGAATACCTGTACAACTTTCGGCACCACATAAGCCAGTAGAAAAGACACGATTGCAATAGCAATAAACACCAGGCCTATCGGGTAGTAACACGCTTTACTGATTATCTGTTTAGTGGATTGCTTATCTTCGGTGTAGTCAGCCAGTCTTTCGAGTACAGACTCAAGATGACCTGATTGTTCGCCTGCGGCAACGGTTGCCTGAAAAATTTCCGGAAAAACTTTAGGGTACTCGCCAAGTGCACTGGCAAGTGTTTTACCTTCCAGTACTCGACTACGTACCGAGAGTATGAGTGACTTTATGCGTTGCTTCTCACTTTGTTTGGCAACCGCACCAAGTGCTTCTTCAATAGGTGTGCCCGATGACGCAAGCGTTGCTATCTGCCTTGTGATAAGTGCCAGTTCGTTGTTACTGATTCCACCACGGAAATTGCCAGTCGATTGATTCCGGCTGGCCCTGGTATTTCCTTCAACCACCTCAAGCGGTGTGAGTTGCTGTTCGCGAAGCTGCTGGCGTATCTGGCGCGGGTTATCGCCTTCCAGAACACCTTTCTTTTCGCTTCCTGACGAGTCAAGTGCTACATACGCAAAAGCAGGCATCTACATTTCCCGGGTAACACGCAGGACTTCTTCAAACGAAGTCAAACCTTTTAATACCAGTCGTTTGCCATCATTGGCTATGCCCGGGTATTGCTTACGTGCGTAAGTTTCAATTTCGTGTTCTGCAGCACCGTCATGGATCATATTGCGAATGGTTTCGTCGACTACATCGACTTCGTATATACCGGTTCGACCAACGTAGCCGGTATGATTGCAGACATTACACCCGTGTGGCAGAAAGATGATACCTTCATCCGACTCTGTTAAACCAAGTTGCTCGCGTTCGGCAGCACTTGCTACATGCTCTTTTTTGCAATCGCTGCACAGTAGTCTGACCAGTCGTTGCGCTACCAGGCCAACAAGACTCGATGAAAGCAGGAAGGGTTCAATACCCATATCGCGCAGACGTGTGATCGATCCAATAGCGGTGTTGGTATGCAGTGTGGTGAGTACCAGGTGGCCGGTTAAACTTGCCTGTACTGCAATTTCTGCAGTTTCAAGGTCACGTATCTCACCAACCATCACTATATCCGGATCCTGTCGCAGGATAGCCCGCAGTCCGCGCGCAAAAGTCAGATCGACTTTGGTGTTGACCTGGGTCTGACCAATGCCGTCAAGATAGTATTCGATAGGATCTTCAACAGTCAGAATCGTATTGCGACTGTTGTTGAGTTTTGTCATTGCAGCGTAAAGTGAAGTGGTTTTACCGGAACCGGTCGGACCGGTAACCAGAACAATACCGTGTGGCATTTTCAGCACACTCATCAACAACTCGCTTGAGGTGTCAGACATGCCGAGATTTTCAAGATCAAGGCGACCAGCTTGCTTGTCGAGTAAACGCATTACCACGCGTTCGCCGTGACCTGACGGTAGTGTCGACACTCGAACATCAACCGGCCGGCCTGCGACTCGTAACGAAATACGTCCATCCTGTGGCACACGCTTCTCTGCTATATCGAGTTTTGCCATCACTTTGATACGTGAGATCACCTGTGCTGCCGCCTGCGGTGGTGGCTCAAGCAGTTTAATCATTACACCATCGATTCGGTAGCGAACTGACAAGCGATGTTCGAACGGCTCGATATGAACATCCGATGCACCTTTGCGAATGGCTTCAGTGAGCATGGCGTTGATCAATCGGATAATTGGCGCGTCATCCTGTGACTCCATCAAATCTTCCGGCTCGAGCGACTCTGCCATACGGTCGAGATCGAGCTCGCCATCGAAGTCGTCCATTACTGTCATCGCATCGCTGGTATTACCCTCGTAGTTTCGCGTCAGTAACAGATCAAATTCATCTTCGTCAACACGATGCAGTGCCACAGGTAATCCGGCAGATCGGCGCGCCTCCAATAAAGCCATATTGGTAACGCCTGGTTTGTGCACCAGCAGTGGTCCGGATTCGTTGTGGTGATCGATCAGAACGCCATGACGTTTGGCAAAGCTATAGGGCAGGTTAACGAGCTTGGGTGCGTCGACCGCGTCGGCCTCATTGCTGGCGATATCATCATCAAACAGATGGTCGTTAGGTTGGGATGCCATTAAATCGGATTGCTCCTGTGCCAATGGAATTACTGATCCCTCGATAGCACGGTTGTCCTTTCCGGACGTTGAATGACGACCGCACCCGAAACTACAGTGGGGCGGAGGTTGTTGTTTCCACTGGCCAGTACAAATTCTGTTGACAATGCCAGCATAAAAAATTTGTTCACTGCGGTCAGTATTCTACCCGCAATGCCAGTCAGGGTTTAGCCTGAACAGTTAAATTGTATCGACCGTGAGTGATCACAGTGTCAGCGGTTTGTCGCTGCGAGTCGACGCGAAGCATTTAGACACCGGCTTTTGCCAGCGGTTCTGCTAACTATTCAGCCTTTTTGTTTGCAAGGCCGGAGCCAGCCTTTAGTATCGCGGCTCAGGTGCAATATCGGTCAGGCTGGTATCGTTGCCGTCGGAGACAGAAATCAGAAATACCTCCGGCCGATCATCTGCCAGGTCGTCCTGTGAACGGTCAACCTCCTCAGGGTCGATATTGTCAACGTACTCACCGATTGATTCTGTTGAGGCGTCAGTCTCTTCAACTTCAGGTTCCTCAATGTTGATAAGGTCGCCGTCTGTTGATGTTGCCTCTGTCTGCCGGCTGCTGGCGGGTACTTCGGCAATAGCTGCTTCATAGTCGCCGTGATCAGATTCGGTCAGGTCAGTTTCGACTGGAGTTTCCTCAATATGCGCCGGTATAAGCGCGGATTGATTAGCCTGGTCTTCGATTTCGGCAACCGGTATTGGTTCCTGTGCCGACGAATCAGCCAACAGGTTTTCGAACCTGGCGAAAGCCTGCTGCTCTTGTTCTGATAGTTCAGCTGGTAACTCTTCTGTGCTTGCGAGAGGCAGCGTTTCCTGTTCAGACAGGTCGGCCAGTAACTCTTCGAATCTGGCGAAAGCCTGCTGTTCCTGTTCCGATGGTTCGACAGGCAGTG
>CAZKAQ010000011.1:0-15838 GCA_964550655.1 uncultured Granulosicoccaceae bacterium | reverse complement strand
TGGCGAAAGCCTGCTGTTCCTGTGCAGTTGGTTCAACGGATAATTCTTCGGCGTCAGCGGCAGGCGACTCTTGCTGTTCGCTGGAATCAACCAGTAATTTTTCGAATCTGGCGAAAGCCTGCTGTTCTTGTGCTGATAGTTCAGGTAATTCTTCGAAAGGTGGTTCCTTCGGTTCTGACGAATCAGCCAGGAATTCTTCAAATCTGGCGAAAGCCTGCTGTTGTTGTTCCGGTGTTTCAGCCGCTAATGCTTCGGTGGTCGCAAGTGGCAACGCTTCCTGCACTGACGAATCAAGTGGCAGGTCTTCGACGATGTCCGCCTCTTCAACTTTTGACTCAAGAACACTCGCAACTAAAGCTTCGTTGGCCACTGGTAGTTCCTGCTGTACCGTTGTTTCTGCCACGTCTGTGTTCTGGTTGAGTATGTTTTCTGCCCGAGGTGCTGTCAGGTCAGCAATCGCTGCATCAATGGCTTCAAGTTCTTTATCTGTATATTCAGACTGAGCTAGTACCTCTTCAGACAATCTCGCATTGTTAGCGGCAATTACTTTTTCTATGTCAGCTTTGGAAGGACCTGCAGTTTCAACAGCAGACTTTTCTTCAGTGAGCTTATCGTTATCTGCTTTAACAACTGATTCGGTGAAAGAGTCAGTCAGTACTACCTGCTCCTGCTTGCTTTCAGGTTGTGTTGTATCAAGTTGAGTTAACGGGCCGTCAGCATTCTTGCCTTTGAAAAATAGTTTTAGTTCAGGCACACCTTTCTTTTGTTCTTTCTTGAGCGAGTTGTCTTGCTGTTCTCTGGAAAGCCTCTGACGCTCTCGCAGGAAGTTGTATTTACTGTTGCTGTACTTATTGGCTGTTTCACTATCCCGCAGAATTTTAGGATGCAGGAAAACCATCAGGTTTCTTTTGTTTTTTGTGGTACTGCGGAAACGGAACAAGTGGCCAAGTACAGGAATATCTCCCAACAGAGGCACGCGTTCTTCCACATCGGTAACCTGATCATCAATAAGTCCGCCGAGTACCAGTGTCTGTCCGTCTTCTACCAGTACAGTCGTTCTTATTGAACGAACACTGGTCGTAATGTCAGCAGCACCGGTTACTACGGTGGGGCTGAGACTCGATACTTCCTGTTCAATATCCATCTTAATGGTGTTGCCGTCATTGATTTGCGGCGTCACTCTCAGCGTCAGACCGATATCCTGTCTTTCAATGGTCTGAAACGGGTTGTTGTTGTTTGCGCTTAATTGCTGGCCAGTGACAAATGGCACGTTTGAACCAACGATTATCTCCGCTTCTTCGTTGTCGAGTGTGACAATGCTTGGAGTGGATAGAATATTGTTGTCTGCATCTGATGCAATCGCACGCACTAAAAATCCAAAATCGATTTCACCGGTTGCAAACTGACCCAGTGCCAATGACAGACCGGCACCCAGAGAAGTGGGCAGTGTGCCGGCACTGACAGCACCTGCAATTCCAAGTGCACCGTCTGTAGCGCCACCAAGATTGGTAAAACCGATCGGTACATCTTTATCTGTACCATCGAGTAAAAAGTTAATACCGAATTCTTGCGTATTGTCCTCGGTTATTTCTGCGATAACCGCTTCTACCAGCACCTGGGCGCGTCGTATATCGAGTTGCCTGATCACTGCAAGAATGTTCTGAATCTCATCCTGAGGGGCCGTGATAATTAATGCATTGGTATTCGGATCCGCCTGAATATCTACATTGGATTCACCGGTTTCGTTGGCATTTCGGGGACCGATAGCATTATTTTGCGGGTTGGCAGCAGGATTATTATTAGGCTGTTGTCCGTTATTTGGATTTTGTTGCTGCTGTGGCTGCGGCCTGACTGCCGGTTGGCCACCGCTGTTGTCGGTTGTGGTCGCACCGCCAACTCTTGCCTGTCCTTGAGTCACGCCCTGAAGAATTCCGACAATATCTTCTGCGTTAGCAAATTTCAGATAAACAACGCGGGTGTTGCCACTGGATTCGATGGGCGTATCGAGGTGTGCAATCAAACCACGGATTCTCACCCGAACTGCCCTGTCTCCACTGATTAAAACACTGTTGGTTCTTTCGTCGGCGACAAGCTGGATTGCCCCCGGTCCCTGTGGACCACCGACGTTGTTACGCTGCAGAGATGACAGTGTGCCGACAATTTCCTGAGCTGATGCATGATTCAGACGAACGACCTCGATCTCTTCGTTATCCGGTCGGTCTATGCGGCGTATGATCTCCATAAGCCGCTGAATGTTCGAGGATCTGTCTGTGATGATCAGAGAGTTGGTTGCAGCATAAGCTGCCAGATGGCCTTGTTGTGGGACCATCGGGCGCAGAATAGGAACCAATTGCGCTGCCGGCACGTTAACTACAGTAATTACCTGAGTAACCAGCTGATCGGAATCGGGTGCGTCCGTGCCGAGAACAGGTACCGGACCCTGCTTGGCAGTGACGTCAGGAACGATTTTTACCAGATCTCCCGCTGGTACAGCCGAGTAGCCGTGTACCTGAAGCACAGACAAAAAGACTTCATAGAGGCCGTCTACATCGACAGGATCGGTTGAAATGACCGTTACTTTCGCTTTGACCCTCGGGTCAACGACGAAATTTCTACCGGTCTGTTTCGATACTGTCGCGATCAGCGACTGGATATCTGTATTTTTTAAATTCAGCGTGAAAGTGCTGTCGTCAGCCGGATCCTGTGCAAAACCCGCATTGCACATGAGCAACAGGCCGACGGACACACCTCTCGCCGTTCGTTTCCAACGAAATATATTATTATTATTATTTTTCAACGTCTTACTCTTCTCGTGAGTACGATTCAGGGGGGAAAATAATCGTACATACGGTACATACTAACGTATGTCAGGGGTAAGACTATAAAGATATTAAGACAATTATTCCAACGCAATACTGATCGGTAATTCTGCGCCGTCACGTAAGATTGAGATATCAATAGAGGGTGCTTTGACCAGCTTTCTCAGAGCGCGGATGGCATTCTTCTGGTTGGCCAGTGCAATACCGTTGACCCGGGTAATGACATCCCCGGGCAGAACGCCATAATTAGCAAGCAGCCCGTCCTGTTGTTTAGGGGTGATTTTGTAACCCAGTATGCGGCCGTTTTGCCTGAACGGAACGGCGCTGACCAGCTTGCCGAGTATTGCCGGATTTTTCACTAACTCATCTCGGATTGCCTTGGGCGAGTCAGGCAGCTGAATAGGTGCGTCATTGGAAGCATTTGCCTGCAGATTGCCGCCCGGAAGATTGGCCAGATTGTTACCGCCACCGGTTGAAGGTGCGGATTCAGGTAACTCAAGTTTTTCAATCCGACCGGAGTTGTCTATTCGTACTTCGTTTTGCAGCACTTCTATAAGCACTGCCCGACCAGTGATGGTTTCGCCAACGCGAAAGACTTCTTCAGGCTTGCCATTGGAGCTGATGATGGCCATGGCGGCGTCAGCGGGTTCAGCCGTGTAGACGCCCAGCAGCTTTAGATTAAGTTTGGTGTCTTTGACAGGCAGGTCTTTGGCGACAGCTTTTACGGGTGCAGCACCTGGTTCACCAAAGATATTCTGCCTCGCGGCATCGTTGGCTATTTCTGTCACGGTCGGTATGCTGGCCGCCGCGACTTCGCTGACGGCGCTGACAGGTGCCACAGCCGCTGCCTGAGTGTCTTG
The DNA here is from genome assembly GCA_964550655.1 of uncultured Granulosicoccaceae bacterium. Classification (GTDB taxonomy): domain Bacteria; phylum Pseudomonadota; class Gammaproteobacteria; order Granulosicoccales; family Granulosicoccaceae. Next base: position 12,159 of record CAZKAQ010000011.1, on the reverse strand, counting down.
TATGGGGACAAACCTGAGCGCAATAAGCGCTGCGACGTAGCCAATCAGAAGGACTAACAAGCGACTTGTCCATGGTGCCAGTCTGGCCATTATTTGAATTTCTCTATACGCGCCCGGGGAAATATGCCGGAGTCACCCAAGCATAGTATACACGTGGGGTTGATGTTTGCCGTTTTCAATATCGACAGACGACAGACAAATCTGAAGTTAGCAGGGCAGATGCGCCAGTGCCGGTGAATTAAAGCAGGAGCAGAGCGAGTGCAGTGCCCGTAGGGGAGGTCCGCGAGCTCAGGATCGGGAATTCTTCGGTAGAACTTTAGTTTGCGAACGACTGCGCCGGTGTTATGCCGGCGCAGCACTTTGGAGGGTGTGGTGCTTAGACCATTTCCTTCAAATTCTTCAAAGGCAAAATCTTGACAACCTTACGGGCTGGCTTCGCCTTGAACATCATCTCTTCTTTAGTGAATGGATTGATGCCTTTACGAGCTTTGGTTGCTTTCTTTTTGATGACCTTAACCTTGAACAGACCGGGCATATTAAAAATACCCGGGCCGCGGGAACCAACGTTCTTACCGATCAGTCCGGCGAGTGAATCCATAACGGCAGAAACGTCACCTTTGCTCAGCTCTGTTTCTTCTGCAATGTGAGTCATGATCTCGGATTTGGTAGGTGGCTTTTTACCGCCTGCCGCTGCTTTTTTCTTTTTTGCTACGACCTTTTTTTTCTTACCAATAGCCTTTTTCTTAGCTTTTTTCTTCGCCATGTTCCTGTTACCTGTAAGTAGTTTTAATACATTGATACCAGCAGCGGTTGAACATGTCGTTAATTGGAGTATTTCCAAAAGTTCATGTTGGCTAATGCTGGAGACTGGTGGTTATAAATTTAATTAGTAACCGTGCGTACTACGCGTGGCGGATGATACAGCAAATGAAGCTTTTGCCAATAACAAATTGTATATTTTAACGTGAAATATAGGGTTTTTTTATATTGCGGGCAGAAAAACACTTAATTTCCAGTGTTTTTTTCAAAAAAATTGTTGTGCCAGATGATTTGCAGAGTGTTTGCTGTTGAGATTGCAAACAATAAAGTCAATTCTAGAATAGCTTTTAGCTATGCGATTTCTTGGCAGTTATTTCATATAAAGCAGTTTCACTGAATAGATTGGGCAACAGAGTTGAGCCCGGGCTTTTGTCATGCGTGTTATTGACAGCGGCGCGTCTGACGATATCAATATCCAGCTCACGGCACAGATTCTCAAAATCACGCAAAGTACAAAGGTGGGTATTTGGTGTGTCGTGCCATTCGTGAGGCAATGAGCGCGTGCGAGGCATTTTACCGAGCAAACCGATTGACAATCTATTGCTCCAGAAGCCCATGTTCGGGAAGGATACAATGCCCCTGACTCCTACTCTGACCATTTCAAGCAGAGTATGGGCGGGATATCTAAGAGTTTGTATTGAGTGCGTGGTAAGTACGTAGTCAAAAGAGCGATCTTCAAAATTTTTAAGACCGAGCTCGATATCCCGGTGCACTACGTTGAGCCCTTTTGCCAGACAGGTATTAATATCCGGCTGAGATATCTCCATGCCGTAGCCGGTAGTGCCTTTGGTTTTAGACAACAGCGCCAGCAACGTGCCGTCCCCGCAGGCAAGATCCAGTAATCGGCTGTTGGGCTCAATCCAATCCTGAATCCGGCGCAGATCAGTTCGAATATTCTGTGTTTGTAGTGAATCAATCATGCCCCGGTCTCTGCACCAACTGAATCCCTGAGTGTAATATTGCCCAGCCAGCTGCTTATGCTGTCGGTGTAATCTTTTATTGGCATCAGGAAGGAGTCATGACCGCTGATCGACTGGATAATAGTAGACGACACATTCAGACCAGCCGCCATCATGGCATTGACAATTTCTTCTGAACGCTCTGATGAAAAACGCCAGTCCGATGTAAAGGAAATCACCAGTGCGCGGGCTTTTATCTGTTCAAAAGCGGTGACGAGATTGTTGTCGTACTCGCCCGCCGGATCAAAGTAGTCCAGTGCCTTGGTCATCAATAAATAGGTATTGGCATCAAAGCGATTAACAAAAGATGCGCCCTGATAACGCAGGTAACTCTCTACCTGGAATTCGACATCATAGTTGTAATTAAATTTTTCAACGCGTAGATCACGGTCGAATTTTTCGCGCATCGCATCTTCAGAAAGATAGGTGATATGTCCGAGCATGCGTGCCAGCATTAAGCCGCGTTTAGGGACTGTGTCGTGTTCGAAGTATCTGCCTCCGTGAAATTCGGGATCCGTCATGATGGCCTGTCGCGCCACTTCGTTGAAAGCAACATTCTGCGCAGACAGTTTCGGGGCTGAAGCCACCAGTAGAATATGATCCACATAATCCGGGTAGTCGATCGCCCACTGCAGTCCCTGCATTGCACCCAGGCTGCCGCCAACTACAGCTGCCCAGTGATCCAGCCCGAGGTATCGCATTAACATTTTTTGACTGGCTACCCAGTCTCTGCAGGTAACAATTGGAAAGTCAGGTCCGTAGTACTTGCCAGTCTCGGGATTCACCGTTAACGGACCGGTACTGCCGCGACAGCCACCGATATTGTTTGAACTGACGACGTAAAATTTATTTGTGTCTATTGCTTTGCCCGGTCCAATACAGCTATCCCACCAGCCTGACTTTTCATCATCAGTATGATGTTTGCCGGCGGCATGATGATCACCGGACAAGGCATGACAAACCAGTACCGCGTTATTTTTTTGCTTGTTGAGCGTACCGTAGGTCTCAAAGATCAGCTCATGACTATTAAGTACTTGTCCGCAGTCAAGCGCCAGTGGCTCTTTGAAGCTCGCAATCTGCGGGGTCACCACGCCAACTGATTGCGGTGTCTCTAATTCTGACATTATAAAATGCGTTACCTGAGGCCAAGTACAATCTTGAGAAAGTAAAGAATCAATATTGCCACCAGCGGCGATAGATCCAGCCCGTTGAACGGAGGTATAAATCGCTGAACCGGATTCAGGATCGGCGCGGTTACGCTGTGTATTACCCCTGAAAGCGCATGGCCTCCCGGCGCTACCCAGCTTAAGATAACCCGCACAATGATAGTGATCAGGAACACATCGATCGCTGTACCCAACACACCAAGTAACGCCAGTGGAAGCGCTGCCGCAGCACTTGCACCACCAAGGGCTGTCAGCAAAATGTATTTCACCAGCAGAATCAAAAACACCAGTACCAGCGCTGCTACATCGTGACCACCGATACCCGGTACAATTTTTCGTAACGGCATCAGAAACGGGTTGGTGGCCTTGACGACGAGATCGCCAACCGGGTTGTTAAAGCTTGCTCTGGTGTACTGCATGATAAAACGCAGCATAACGATAAAAGCGAAGATATCGAATATTGTAGAGATCAGAAATTGAAATCCACCACTGAAGTTACCCATTGCGTTTATCCAATAATGTTAGATTGATGAGATAGTAACTGTTTTACCGGTTTGTTACCGGCCGAGTTCATTGCCAAGTTGCCGAGCGCGTTTGTCAGCCGCACGCATGGCCTTGAGCACAATTTTTTTGAAGTTGTCATCGTTGAAGCTATTTAGCGCAGCTTCTGTGGTACCTGCCGGCGAGGTGACGTTTTTTCTTAAGCGCGCCGGGTCAACATCTCCCTCATCGGTCATACGGGCAGCACCCAGCGCAGTCCGGGTTGCAAAGTTAAGCGCCAGATCATGGTTCAGTCCGAGCTCTTTTGCCGCTTCGGTCATGGCTTCAATCATCAGGAAGAAGTACGCCGGACCGGAGCCGGATAGTGCTGTAATAGCATCGAGTTGAGATTCTTCATCTACCCATGCTGTTGTGCCGACTGCACTGAGAATGCTTTCTGCCGTATTGCGTTGATCTGTCGTGACGCCTGACTCTGCAAACAAGCCGGTTGCACCACACTGGATCAGTGCCGGTGTATTCGGCATGCAGCGAACGATGGCAATGTCCTTTTGCGCAGCCCCTGCCCAGCTCAGCATATCGCGTGTCAGTAAGCCCGCTGCAATGGAGACTAACAGCTGTTGGCTAAGTACATCTGCCATGTCGGTCAGAACAGGTTTCATTTGTTGCGGTTTGACAGCAAGTACTACTACTTCGGCCCGGGCGACAGCATCGCGATTGTCACGTGCAATCGTGAGGTTCCATTTATCTGCGGCGCTTTTAACTACTGCCTCGTTCGGATCTGCAACGATGATGTCGCAGCCATCAGTGCCGTTGGCTATGAGTCCGCCAATCAGGCTTTGCGCCATATTGCCGCAACCGATAAACGCTATCTTCATGCTCTTCTACTACGCTAATGGATTTGTTTTGCGAATGGACATTCTATAGTTCACGAGGATTTGTACTTTGCACTCTCGGTATCAATTGCAGTGAGTAGTCGGTCAAAAGCTTCGCTAAATGATAAAACGCCGTCAGCTTCAAGTTGTGTGGTGATCTGACCGAGATCAATACCGAGATCGGCAAGTTGATCCAGTGTGTTCTGTGCCTGTGCCAGGTTTTGTTCGAGCCGGTTCTCAACCACACCATGGTCGCGGAACGCATCCATGGTTTTAGGTGGCACGGTATTCACTGTGTTCGGTCCCATGAGTTCTTCAACGTAATAAACATCGCTATAGGCGGGGTTTTTGGTGCCGGTAGAGGCCCAGAGCAGGCGTTGTGGTATCGCACCCTGTACTGCGAGTTTTGCAAACTGCGGGCTGCTGAAAATATTCTGGTAGTAGGTGTAGGCAACCTTGGCATTGTCGATGGCCACTTTGCCCATGAGAGACTTTGCGGCATCCTGATTGCTGTGTGCCTGCAGTGCGTCGTCCACCTCGGTATCAACACGGCTGACAAAGAAACTCGCCACTGACGCAATCTTATCGATGGCCTGGCCTTGTTCTGCTCGTCGCTCCAGACCTTTAAGATAGGCCTGTACTATTTCCTTGTATCTCTCTATAGAAAACAACAGGGTGACGTTAACGCTGATGCCACGTGCGGTCAGCTCTTCAAAGGCGGTAACACCTTCGGCGGTGCCCGGTACCTTGATCATGACATTGTCGCGCTTTAGTAAACCATGTAACTCAATTGCTTCTGCGATGGTGCCTTTTGCATCGTGAGCCAGGTTTGGAGAGACTTCAAGGCTGACCATGCCATCGTCGCCACGACTATCAAGGTAAGTCTGTTTAAAAGCATCTGCCGCTGTGCCTATATCGGCTACTGCCAGCTGTTTGAATAGTTCCATCGCTGTAATAGCGGGATCTTTTTTTACGATTGCCTCGATTTCCGCGTCGTACTCATCCGTGTTGGCTATCGCGTTTTCAAAAATAGACGGATTCGAGGTCATGCCACGGAGTTGATCGTCACCTATATAGCGATCCAGTTCACCGCTCTCAAACATACTGCGCTGAATGTAGTCGAGCCAGAGGCTCTGACCGAGTTCAGCGGTGGCGACCAGTGGGTTGGTGTGTGGCATGGAGATCTCTGCAGTCAGGTTTGTAAACGCCTATGATAGCTGTTTTTGCAATGCCCACGGTAACCGTGCGTTGCTAGCGCTTTTCGCGGGCTCCGAATACCGCTGTGCCGATGCGCACCATGGTTGCTCCTTCGGCGATTGCCGCTTCCATATCGCCCGACATTCCCATAGATAATGTGTCAACGCTTGAGTAACGGTTTTTGAGTTTTTGGTAGCACTCGTGCAGCTCAGCAAAAACTGCGCGTTGTTCTGAAAATTCCTCTCGGGGCGCCGGAATCGTCATGACCCCTCTGAGTGTCAGGTGTTCGGCGCCGGCTATAACGTCCGCCAGTTCATCGACCTCGCTAACGCTACAGCCGGACTTGGACTCTTCGGTATCCAGTTTCAGCTGAATACAAACATTCAGTGGCTGGTTTTCAGCACCACGGTGTTCGTGCAGGCGTCGGGCAATCTTTATTCGATCAACTCCCTGCACCCAGTCGTAGTGAGTGGCGATCAGTTTGGTTTTGTTTGACTGAATATGGCCGATGTAATGCCAGATGAGTTCAAGTTCCCGGAGCTCAAGGCTTTTCCCGGCGCCCTCGTCAGCATAGTTCTCACCGAAAGCGACCTGGCCCTCAGCGGCGGCGGCACGCACCAGTGACGACGGTTTGGTTTTACTGACGGCCAATAGCGAAACACTTCCCGGCTGGCGATCATATTTGAGTTCACAGCGAGATATTTCATCTCTTACAGCCGCGATGTGGCGGGCAATATCGGCCTGACTGGTAGTGACGGGCATGATTTTTTCCTGATCCGGGTTAGATCGACGAAGGTGGACGATGTCACAGCCTGAAAATTGGTACTAATAAAATCTTCTGACTTGTCGATAGGTCGTCAAACGGGTACAGATTTGTGCCCACGAATTTAACGAGAAACTCCAGGATCAATCAATGGATATTTCACAGCTACTGACCTTCAGTGTGAAAAACGGCGCGTCGGATTTGCATTTATCGGCAGAAATGCCGCCAATGATACGCGTTGACGGTGATATTCGTCGTGTGAATGTACCCGAGCTTGAAGCGGGTGCTGTGCAGTCTATGGTCTATGACGTCATGAACGACAAGCAGCGCAAGGAGTTTGAAGAGAATCTTGAGGTGGATTTCTCGTTTGAACTGCCGGATATCGCCCGCTTTCGTGTAAACGCATTCAACCACGCTCGCGGCACAGGTGCAGTATTCAGAACCATTCCAAGTGAAGTATTAACGCTCGAACAGATCGGCGCACCGCCTATCTTTCAGAATATCTCGGAATTCCCGCGCGGCATCGTACTGGTAACCGGACCGACCGGTTCGGGTAAATCAACAACGCTCGCTGCGATGATGGACTACAAAAACGAGACCGAGCTCGGTCACATTCTAACCATTGAAGATCCAATTGAATTTGTACACCAGAGTAAGAAATGTCTGGTTAACCAACGTGAAGTGCATCGTGACACTAATGGCTTCGACGTAGCATTGAGATCAGCACTTCGTGAAGACCCTGATACGATTCTGGTTGGTGAAATGCGTGACCAGGAAACCATCAGTCTTGCCCTGACTGCAGCTGAAACTGGTCACCTTGTTTTCGGTACATTGCACACCAGCTCAGCAGCTAAAACTATTGACAGAATTGTGGATGTTTTCCCTGCAGGTGAAAAGCCGATGGTTCGATCAATGTTGTCTGAATCTTTGAAAGCGGTTATCTCCCAGACGCTACTTAAAAAAGTCGGTGGCGGTCGAGTGGCAGCGCATGAAATCATGATGGGTACACCGGCAATCAGAAACCTGATCCGTGAAGATAAAGTTGCACAGATGTATTCCGCAATTCAGACCGGCCAGGGCGCAGGCATGCAGACGCTTGATCAAAACCTCAAGCAGCTTGTCGATAAAGGGCTTGTTACACTTGAAGACGCCAAGCGTAAAGCTGCAAACCCTGACGCTCTATAAACCAACAGACTTAACTAAAAAATGCCGGCAACCGGGGTAAAAAAATAATGGAAAACGATTCAGCCAAAAAATATCTTGATGGCCTGTTAAACAAGATGCAGCAGGCGGGTGGCTCTGACTTGTTCATTACAGCCGGTTCGCCACCGTGTATGAGATTACACGGTAAGATTACACCGCTTACCGATAAAAAGCTGATGCCTGAACAGACCAAGGCGTTGACCATGTCTGTGATGGATGAAAAAGAGCAGGATGAATTCAGAGCCACGCGCGAATGCAACTTCGCAATCAGTGTTCCGGAAGTTGCCCGATTTCGTGTAAACGCTTTTGTTCAGCGCGGTAGTGCCGGTATGGTTATCCGTATCATTGGTTTTGAAGTTCCGTCATTTGAAAAACTCAATCTTCCTGAAGTACTTAAAGATGTCGCTATGACTACTCGTGGTCTGGTGATCTTTGTTGGTGGTACCGGTTCCGGTAAATCAACCAGTCTTGCAGCAATTATTGATTATCGTAATATCAACAGTAAGGGTCACATCATCACGATAGAAGATCCGGTTGAATTTGTACATCAACACAAAGGTTGTCTGGTAACTCAGCGTGAAGTAGGTACTGATACAGAGACATTCGAAATTGCATTGAAAAATACGCTTCGGCAAGCACCTGACGTTATTCTGATTGGTGAGATTCGTGATGAACACACCATGGAGCATGCGATTGCATTTGCTGAAACCGGTCACCTTTGTCTGGCTACTCTTCACGCTAACAACACCAACCAGGCCATGGATAGAATTATTAACTTCTTCCCTGAAGCAAGACGTAACCAGCTGTTGCTTGATCTGTCTTTGAACCTGAAAGCCGTCATTTCACAACGTTTACTGGCAACACCGGATGGTAACGGGCGTCGTGCTGCGGTTGAGATTCTTCTCAACTCACCATTGATGTCAGAATTGATGAAAAAAGGTGATATTCATGAGATGAAAGAACTCGTCAAGAAATCTCGAGAGCAGGGCATGATTACTTTTGATGATGCGATATTTGAGATGATCAAAGACGGTGAAGTTACCGTAGAGGAAGGCATGCGCAATGCTGACTCGGTTAACGATCTGCGTCTTAAACTCAAGCTTGCCGAAGGTGGCGATCTGGATGCTGAAGAAGGGGAAGCTGGTCTGCAACTAAAAGATGCAGATGACGACTCCTACAAACTCGCTTCCTGATAAGACTTTATCAAGCGCAGTTTACAAAAAGCCGGGTTTAATCCCGGCTTTTTTATTTGCCATAATTAATCGGTTTGGGCTGTATAGATAGTCCGACCATTGACAACGGTTAGTTCTACTTTCCCCTGCAGGTCCCAACCCTGATACGGACTGTTTTTGCCGCGACTGGCAATGTTTTCTATTGAGTACTCCCAGTCAACATCTGTATTGATAATACAGAGATCTGCCGGTGCGCCAACCGCAAGTCTGCCCTGTGGCAGATTGAAACAATTTGCAGGCCCTGTGGTAACACGATCAAGCAGAGTGGGCAGTGCTATGTTCATTTCATCGGCAAGTTTAAACAGCAGCCCGGTAAAACTATCCAGTGAAGATATTCCGGGCTGACTGTCTGCGAAAGGCGTGAGTTTTGCGTCCAGCTCATGTGGTGCATGGTTTGAACAGATAGCATCGAGTACACCACTGGCGATAGCCTCTCTGAGTGCCTCTTTGTCAGCCTGGGTTCTAAAAGGAGGTGACGCATGGCAGAGCGTATTGAAGTCACTGGTATCCATCTCGGTAAGAAACAGGTGATCTATACCAACATCAGCGGTGACTGCAATATTGTCTTTTTTAGCTTGTCGGACAAGGCTCACACCACGCTGTGAAGACAAGCGTGAAAAATGCACTCGTGCACCGGTCTGGTAGCACAGTTCTATTAGCTGCGATAACGCGACTGTCTCTGCGGCTAGCGGGATGCCCGGCAAACCGAGCCTTACAGAGACAGCACCCTCGTGTGCCACACCACCTGATAGCCACGGGTCTTGTGGTGCGATAATCAGGTTTAGATTAAAGCCCGCACTGTACTCCATCACTCTTCTTAGAACCTGGTTGTCAAAGACGTGTTTATCGCCATTGCTAAATCCAATGCAACCGGAATCAGAGAGTATCTGCATTTCAGTTAAATATTTTCCCTCCAGGCCGACGGTTAGTGCACCAATGGGTAGCACCTTGATACCAATCGCAGCTGAAGCGCGTCGCCTGATGAGTTCAACGGTTGCAGGTTCATCAACAATCGGGTCGGTGTCCGGTGCGCAAAGTAGTGTTGTAATACCGTTTGTTGCCGCGGCGAGTGTTTCACTTGCAATGGTGCCGGCTTTTTCGAAGCCGGGTTCACGTAATCTTGCATAGCAATCAATCAGCCCCGGTATCAGCAGACAGTTGTCGGCGTTAATGGTTTGCTCTGAACTGAGTTGATCGTCGGCACTGCCAACATGCGTGATGATTCCATCTGTATATTGAATACAACCCTGCTGAACTTCTTCAGCATTGGCATCGAAGTAGCGACAATTAACTATAGAGGTGCTGGTCATCGCTTAAGCCACCGGGGTCTGGTTTGTTGCTTGTGACAGATTTTTTTCAATGTTGCCCATCGTTATTGACATGATCGCCATACGGACTGCGATTCCGCCTGTCACCTGCTCAAGGATTATTGACTGCGGCCCGTCCGCAACACTTGCTTCAATCTCAACGCCGCGATTAGTCGGCCCCGGGTGCATGACGATAGCGTCGGCTTTGGCGAGTTTCATTCGTCGTTCGGTAAGCCCGAAGCTTCGGTAGTATTCGTCTTCGGTAGATAATAGAGCTGACTTCATGCGTTCTTTTTGTAAGCGTAAGCCAATGACGACATCTGCACCAACCAAAGCACCATCGAGATCATGGCGTATATGCACACCGAGATCCTTGATCTGTTCAGGCAACAAAGTTTTCGGACCAACAACGGTGACGTTGCCAGTGCCAAGTATATTCAGTGCGTGTATCTGTGATCTCGCGACTCGCGAGTGCAGAATGTCTCCGACAATCACCACCTTGAGTTTGGAAAAATCACCCTTGTTGCGTCGTATGGCAAACATATCGAGCATGGCTTGTGTTGGATGAGAATGTTGTCCGTCGCCTGCGTTGATAACACTGATGTGTGGTTCGACATGGCTTGCTATAAAGTGTGCTGCACCCGAGGTTGCATGGCGTACGACAAACATGTCGCATTGCATGGCCTGCAGATTGCGCAGCGTGTCGAGCAATGTCTCACCTTTGCTGACCGCAGACACACTGACATTAATATTCAGTACATCGGCAGACAGTCGTTTGGCTGCCAGTTCAAAAGTGGTTCTGGTTCGGGTGCTGTTTTCAAAAAACAGGTTGGCAACGGTTTTGCCACGCAGCAACGGAACCTTCTTGGTGGCTTTATCGTTTACGCTGACAAATCGCTCTGCGGTGTCGAGAATCTCCAGTAACTTGTCTCGTGATAAACCTTCAATACTCAGAAAATGTTTTAAATCACCTGACGCTGTTAATTGAATGTCGCGCTGTGGTGAAACCATGACGTCAGGCTTTTCAATGCTGCCGGGCTTGCGAGTCATTCTGCAAAGATCTCCAGGCTCATGTCGGATCTTAGTTTGATCTGTTGATTTTCCGGCAGATCCATACTGCGTCCGATAACATTTGCATTGATTGGCAGTTCGCGTCCGCTGCGCTCTACCAGGGTTGCGAGAATAATTCTCTCGGGCCGACCGTAGTCAAATATTTCATTCATTGCCGCTCTGATTGTTCTGCCGCTGTAGAGTACATCGTCGACCAGAATAACCACGCTGTCTTCGACAGAAAAAGGGATGTTTGAAGCACCTACTTGAGGATGCAGTCCGATACGGCTGAAATCATCGCGGTAAAAAGATATGTTCAATTCACCGGTCTCGTCCGGCAGTTGCAGCGCTGCATGGAGTTTTCGGGCGACCATCACACCACCGGTTCTGATACCGAGCATTTTTGCGTCAGACGTGTCAGCGCCGAGAAGTGATTTGATTGACTCAGCCATCTGCTGAATCATTTTTTCAACCTCGGCCGGGCTAGTCGTCTCGAGAGGGGTCATTGAGCCATTGTTCCAGTATGAGCGCGGCGGCTATTGTATCGGAGTCTTCGCGTTTTGCGCGGCGGCGATTCTGATTTTGCCTGTTTTCGGCAATTATGCGTGAGGCGGCATTGGAACTGTAACGCTCATCACAGTGGTACACCGGCAGTTGATAGCGTCGGCGTAAGTGCCTGGCAAAAGATTTGGCAAGTTGTGTCAGCTTCTGGGTTTCACCGTCTTCGGTCAGTGGTAGTCCGACAACCAGAGCGGTGGGTTTCCACTCAGCTACGACGGCTGTAATCTCGTCCCATTCGGGTCTGCCGTTGATATTCCTGACAGTGGTTAAAGGGTTGGCGCCTGACGAGCCCGAAGCTCCGACTTTATGACCTATGGCAATTCCGATTCGCTTTTCACCGAAGTCAAAACCTAAATAGTGGGAAACTTCTGCAGTAGATGATGAATGCTTCGATAAGTTTTCTGTTGATAGCGGCATAGGCTGCGGGCTTATCAAAGTGTTTGGTTCTTTAACAGAGAAGTTTGTGCTCTCACAAGCTAGCCTGCATTATTCATGAGGATTCGGCGCCCAGAGTCAATAGCGCTAAACA
>CAZKAQ010000010.1:34838-59374 GCA_964550655.1 uncultured Granulosicoccaceae bacterium | reverse complement strand
AGTCTGATGCAGTTATAACGTTATTAAAAAATTTTTAATCGTTCAGGTACACCGCTAAACCTCCACCACATTAACTTTGGGTGGAATACCACCAGCATGCGACTAGGTTAAATTATACTGCGAGAGTTTCTTCCTGAGTGTGCCGCGGTTAATACCAAGATAGGCCGCTGCTTTGCTCTGATTACCATCACAGTATTCAAGTACCACTCTGAACAATGCTTCCTCCACCTGACCAATCACCAGTTCATGAAGTTCTGAAGGCTTTTGCCCATTGAGAATATCAAAATATTGATGCAACTCTTTTTCAACCTGTACCTGCAGTGGAGATGTGCTCACGCAACTGCTCCGCTGAGGTTTTCTATGCTTTGTACATCCGAGTCACGAAAAAAAGCATCAACCTGATCAAGCTGCTCATCGGGTGACTCAAGCTTATACACATTACTGCGGAATTCAGCCGCGTGCTTTTTACCTTTGCAATACCACGCTATATGCTTGCGGGCGATACGTACACCACTGTACTCACCATACAGCTCATACAGATTCTGCAGATGCCACTTTAAAACATCTGCTTTTTCACAGGCTGTTGGTGGTGCGAGTTCTTCGCCGGTATCAAGGTAGTGTTTTATCTGCCCGAATATCCATGGATTACCCTGAGCCGCACGACCGATCATGACGCCGTCTGCACCGGTAAGCTGCAATACTTTTTCAGCCTGTTGCGGTGTGTTTATATCACCATTGGCCAGCACGGGTATATCGACAGCGTTAACTATACGGGTAATGGTTTCATACTCTGCATTGCCCAGAAACTTGTCAGATCTGGTACGCCCATGGACAGACAGCATGGCAACACCACACTCCTGAGCAATGGTTGCGATTGCGACGCCGTTTTTATTGTCCGGCGACGGACCGGTTCTGATTTTAAGTGTCACTGGCACATCGACAGAAGCAACAACCGCTGCAAGAATTTCAGACACCAGTGCTTCGTCAGATAAAAGAGCGGAGCCCGCCAGTTTATTACAAACTTTTTTGGCCGGGCAACCCATGTTGATATCGATGATGTCGGCACCGAGCGATACGTTCATCCGCGCCGCCTCGACCATCATCGCGACATCACCACCGGCAATCTGAATGATCTTCGGCGATACTTCGCCTTCGTGATTCATGCGGGTTTGTGATTTACGGGATGCAAACAGTGCCTTGTTGGAAGTTACCATCTCGGATACGGCAAGATCTGCCCCGAGATGTTTACACAGGACTCTAAACGGCCGATCCGTCACACCTGCCATTGGAGCAAGTACAACCGGACGATCAAATTCAAAGCGACCAACACGCATAGGGGAGCACCCGAAACAGGGCCAGCCATTCTACAGAAGTTACTCCGTAGTGTTAAGAGAGTTTCTCTTAATTTATGTGTCTGGTTGAAGTTTTTTTGCTCGAAGTGTTCCGCCTGAAGTGTCTGGAAACAACACTACTTGAATGTGATGAAACTCCCTGTAGCTGCTAATCCGGTATCGATAACTTCGATCATAATGCGCGTTGGCTCACCGGGCATCAAAAAGCCGGGCTCACTGCTATCCACTACCTGATAGTCAGTAACACCGAAATCACGCTCACCAACAGTTTCATTTCCGGCATTTAAAAGTCTCACGTCCAGTATTGGTAACGGTTGCTTGTAAATCGAGTTGTTAACGACATCTATACTGATCACCAGGGCGTTTTCAATCTCCGGGTGCGGGTACAGTCTCTCGCGCATGATTTGCAATTGACTGACATCTTTTTTGGCCTGAGCAGGCACGCAACCTGTGACCTGACAAAACACCGAAATAACCGGCTCCGGCAGATTCATACCGGCAATCAGGCTGCGAGCCGAAAATAACAGCAGGCCCATCGCTATAAACAGACCAGCCACCCAGAACACAGCACCGGCTTTGGATCGTGGTGCTATAGCAGTTTGCGATCTCTGCGCCGATATCATTTCACCTTGTTCTGACGTGACATTCGACGATGGACGGCTATGCTGAAAACGCCTCATCTCCTGTGCCGAGGTCTCACTGGACAAAGGTCGTGCAGGACGAATGTTACGTTCCGTGTCGACAGGACTTGTACGGTCAGTTGAGCGTCTGTCTCTTCGTGTTGAATCAGCCCGCTCTGCAGGCTCACTAACCGGCCGTTCACTTGTTGTTCGCGGCGACTCCCTGAGCGACTGGTTTTGTGCAGAGACATAATCTCGCCGGACAGCGGAATCCATTGAAGATTCAGTGCGGGTTTTTTGCTCACGTTGTTGAGTGGAAACGGTAGTTGGCCGCGCTATACCCGCGACTGATCTTTGCGGTTTGCGGGTATACGTTTGGTCGAATGTCGGCGTATCCGGTTTGAATTGCAATGCATCATCACCACGCCGACCATTGTCGCGAATAACGTCAGTTCTGTTGAGAACATCATCAGGTATAAAATTGCTGTCACTACGATTTACAACATCCATATCACCGGTGACGTCGCGATCGTTAATTCGAGTGCGGCTGCTTTGCGGTCTGATTTGTGGTCGCATGGCTGCCTGATCACGGGCAGTCGAAGTTTGCTCAAGCTCGGCATCTACGCGGCTCAACGATTTATAATCGCGCTCCGGTTCCATTTGCAAGGCACGATGTTCGCGCTCTCGCAGCATTCGCCGATGAGCGTCGGCATCCCGGTCACGATCTGCCACGGGAGCCGACGAATCAGGGGACGTTGGCCGGGTAACGGGCCGGTAGATTGACTCTTTGATGCCTGGGTTGCTTTGGTCAGGGTTGCTGTTGTCCGGCAATGCTGTCTCAGTTGCCACAGTGCGTTCAAATTCAAACTCCGCCGGATAGCTTCGATCAGGTCGGTATGCAGGTGTTTCATCTCTGTATTGTGTACCGTAGTGTGGTACTGCAGGTACAGAATTACTGGCGCTATGGTTAGCACTGGCGTTGCCACCGACCGTACCGCCTTTACTTCCGGTACTGGTATAGAAATGCTCAACCGCAACGGTGTCCGCTGTTTCAAGGTACTGCGAATCTGCCGTATCAGTTGCTTTCTTCGCGGCCGGGGCTTTTTTCTGAACAGGCTTTAGCCTGGCCGATTCGCTGCGGTATTCGTTCTCATTGAACAGATTGGCTCGTGCATCGAACAAAGACATACACTCACCACAACGCACTTGCGGATCGTTTGAGTAGACAAGTTCGTTACTGACTTCAAATTTTGATTCGCAATGATCGCAGCGCGTAATCATGGTCCTGGCCTGTAATCTGATAAATGATAGGAAGTCACTTCAACGATGACTTAAGAATTACGTTGAAAGGACTTCCTGCTTAACAGCAGTGTACATTGCCCACTGCTCACGAATCTCGGTTTCACTATGACGAAACTGTGTGACATACGCTGATGCCAGTGTCGCGATCTGCTCTGACAAAATACCTGAAACGCCAAGTTTACCCTCTGCTTTCAACAGCATGTAGAACCTGGAGTGCAGCTCCAGCAGTGGCGCGAGCAATATATTGGCAACAACAACATCAACTTCCGATGGAATATCTTTATCGCTGTGACAAATTATCACCTTTTCTGCGACCTGATTGCGATCAGCATTCTCACGGGTAGCCTGAAATGCCTGAGCATCGATATCATAGGCAAAAACCTGTCTCGCACCAAGCATTGCGGCAGCTACCGCCAGAATCCCCGACCCGCAACCATAGTCAACCACCAGTTTTTCCTTAAGATCCAGCCTTGCCAGCCACTGCAGGCAGAGATGTGTAGTTGGATGGGTGCCGGAACCGAATGCAAGGCCTGGATCAAGCGATATGTTTACCGCCGTCGGATCCGGTGCTTCGCAGAACGTCGGCACAACCCACAACCGGTTGCCTACCTGAACAGGTTTGAAATCATCCATCCATGCACGTTCCCAGTCAGTATCCTGCAATGCCTCCGCAGCAATTTCTGACTCGGTAAACGGTGAAATTTTTGTCTTTAATAAGTGCTTTGCGATATCTGCATCAGTCGTCTGTGCATAAACCCCGGTAACGATCACATCCGGCCACAACGGCGTCGTACCTGGTGCCGGTTCATGAATAGGCGTATCAGTAGCGTCCTGATAAGCACAGGACAATGCACCGCAATCGAGCATGGCAGACTCAACCAGCTCTGCGTGCTGACGTGGCACACCGACTTTCAACAACAGGTAGTCTTCATTCATATCCCGACCACTTATAAGTTTTTATAAGATCGTAAAAACAGACCACACAATCCAATGCCCTACATCATCCTTGATGGAGATAGCCAGCGCAACCAGCGCTAAGATGCACACACAACCTCAGTGAATACCGAGCTTTTTTTCCAGATAGTGAATATCTGTGCCGCCTTCGGCAAAGTTTTCATCATCCATAATTGATGACAACAAAGGTATATTGGTATCAATACCGACGATAAACATTTCACTCAATGCACCGCGCATTCGAGCTGCGGCTGATTCCCGTGAATTGCCGTGCGCTATCAACTTGCCAATCATTGAATCATAGTTTGGTGGCACTTTGTAGCCGTTATAAATATGTGTATCAACCCGCACTCCCAAACCACCCGGTGCATGAACTTGTTTTATCAGGCCGGGGCTTGGCATAAAGGTGTCAGGATTTTCAGCGTTGATTCTGCACTCAAAAGCATGACCGGTGATTTTGATTTTGTCCTGGCTATAGGTCAGCTCGTGACCCATCGCAATTCTCAATTGTTCTTTGACAATATCGACCCCTGTGATCATCTCGGTTACCGGATGCTCCACCTGAACCCGGGTATTCATCTCGATAAAGAAAAACTCACCGTTTTCAAACAGAAACTCAAAGGTGCCTGCACCCCTGTAGCCCAGTCGCTTACAGGCGTTAACACATTTTTCTCCCATCGAAGCACGCTGTTCAGGTGTTATACCCGGTGCAGGAGCTTCCTCAACAACTTTCTGGTGGCGCCTTTGCATTGAACAATCGCGCTCACCCAGATGGATGGCATTGCCATGTGTATCTGATAACACCTGAAATTCTACGTGACGAGGTTTCTCGAGAAACTTCTCCATGTAGACAACATCGTTATTGAACGCCGCACCGGCTTCCGCCTGTGTCAATGCAATAGATTCAATTAGTTCATCATCACCACGCACCACGCGCATACCACGACCGCCACCACCACCGGCTGCCTTGATAATAATGGGGTAGCCAATGTCATTGGCCAGTTTCAAGTTTTTAGTGGCATTATTACCCAGTGGTCCGTCCGAACCTGGAACACAGGGCACACCAGCAGCACGCATCTCTTTAATGGCACTTACCTTGTCACCCATTAACCGGATCACATCCGGCGATGGCCCGATGAATGTAAAGCCACTGGATTCCACACGCTCGGCAAAGTCTGCATTTTCAGACAAAAAACCGTAGCCTGGATGTATACCATCGGCATCGGTTATTTCGGCAGCACTGATAAGCGCCGGTATATTAAGGTAGCTTTCTGCCGAGGGTGGCGGACCTATACAGACAGCTTCATCAGCCAATCTGACGTGCTTTAGCTCGCGATCAGCAGTTGAGTAAACCGCGACTGTACCGATACCCATATCACGACAGCAGCGCATGATCCGCAGCGCTATCTCGCCACGGTTGGCAATCAGTACTTTTTTCATGTTTCAACAATCATCAATGGCTCACCGAACTCTACCGGCTGACCGTCTGCTACCAACACCTCTTTCACGACACCACTTACTTCAGATTCAATCTGATTGAGAATTTTCATTGCCTCCACTATGCAGATTGTGTCACCCGGTTTGATCGACTGGCCTGCCTTAACAAACGCAGGAGCACCGGGTGAGGGAGACATATAAAAAGTACCCACCATCGGTGAGTTAATCACCGTGCCGTCAATCTCCGGCTCAGCCGCCGGTGCGGCGGGTGGTGGTGCCGCTGCTGCTGGCGGGGCTGCCATAGCCGCCGGCGCAGGTGCTGCCGGAGGCATGTAGGTTGGCGCTGCATTAGCGCGGCTGATGCGGACCGATTCTTCACCTTCTTTGATTTCGATTTCGGAAATCGCAGACTCTTCCAGTAGCTCGATAAGCTTTTTTACTTTGCGAATGTCCATAGGTGTAACTCAGCCTCGTTATGGTGTACCACTTTGCATAGAAACTCTATGCTGGTTGGACAGCGTTGGCGATATCCTCCAGACTTGCCGTTTGGCTTGATCAGACTCCGCCTGCCAGGTGACCTGGGGCAGGTCTGCAGCCTTTGATCAGATCAACAAGCAGCAATTGATGAAAATACAAAAAACTGTTATTTCGCTGAATATAGGAGCAATACTGGCAAGAATACCAACACTTCGCCGGATTTTAACACAAAACAATCTGGCAACTCATATTGCTCCAGGCCTGATCAATGGCTTTTCAAGCTTCAAATCTTACCAATTGTCCATTAACGGACAAACCTTGCCGGCCGGAACCCGCTGGTGAGTGATCAAACCAGCAAAGACAGCTTCGAAAGCCTGTCGCCGGAGGTCATTCTCGATGCCATAGAGTCACAGTCGGATTTGCTGAGCGACGGACGGCTGCTTGCGCTTAACAGCTATGAAAACCGCGTCTATCGAGTCGGAATCGAAGACGGCCAGCCGCTGGTTGCAAAGTTCTATCGTCCGAACAGATGGACCGAAGAACAAATTCAGGAGGAGCATAGCTTCGCTCAGGAACTGGCCGATAGTGAAATTCCGGTCGTCACTGCGATGCCCGACAAAAACGGCAGCATGTTAAGGCAGAGCCACGGTTATTACTTTGCACTCTACCCGATGCGAGGCGGCAGATCACCCGAACTGGATAACCCGCAGCAGCTTGAAATCATCGGACGCTTTATTGGCAGGATACACAAGGTGGCCGAGACAAAGACTTTCAGTCACCGCTCGGTGATAAACACACCAACCCTCGGACACGACTCGGCTAACTACCTGCTGGACAACGACCGCATACCCACACAGCTTACAAGTGCCTATGAATCTTTGATCATCGACCTGTTGGATAAAGTCGAAGATCGTATCGAAGATTTGCAACAGGCACCCGCCATCAGACTGCATGGCGATTTTCATCCGGGTAATATTTTATGGCGCGACGAGGTCCCGCATATCGTAGATCTGGATGACGCCAGAACCGGTCCTGCGGTTCAGGATATCTGGTTGTTCCTGTCCGGTGACAGACAATATCAGCAGGCAAGACTCACCGATCTGCTGAAAGGCTATACCCAGTTCAGAGAGTTTAACCCTGCCGAACTAACCTTAATAGAAGCACTGCGCACACTGAGGATGATTCACTACGCGGCGTGGCTTGATGTACGACGCGAAGAACCTGCGTTTCAACAAGCCTTTCCATGGCTTGCCAGCCCACGCTACTGGGATGACCATATACTTGAACTTAAAGAACAGAGTGCCGCTCTTGATGAGCCGGCATTGAAGTGGGATTAAACCAACTGCGCTGTCGAACCGGGTAGCTTCAGGAAAACTAACTCACAGCGCACGCTATCAATAGTCAACCGTTATAACGACGCATCACCAGAGAAGCATTAGTACCACCAAAGCCGAAGCTGTTTGACATCACTGTGTCAATCTTTGCATCACTGATGGTTTCACGAACAATATCTGCATCACCCGCTTCCGGGTCCAGCGTTTTTATATTGGCTGAAGCGGTTATGAAATTACCCTGCTGCATCAACAGACAATAAATTGCTTCCTGCACACCGGCAGCACCCAGTGAATGACCCGACAACGATTTGGTAGAACTTATTTTTGGTGTGTTACCAGCAAACGCTTCGTTTACCGCGCGAAGCTCGGTTACATCACCCGCCGGTGTGCTAGTTCCGTGCGCATTGAGGTAGTCAATTTCACCTTCTATATCCCGCATTGCCATTTGCATGCAGCGCACAGCGCCTTCACCGGAGGGTGCGACCATATCAGCACCGTCAGACGTTGCCCCGTAGCCAATAATCTCTGCATAAATATTTGCACCACGTGCCAGTGCATGTTCAAGTTCTTCCACCACCAGCATGCCGCCACCGCCGGCAATCACAAAACCGTCGCGCTCGGCATCATAGGCACGCGAAGCTTCAGTCGGAGTGTCATTGTATTTGGAGGACAAAGCGCCCATAGCGTCGAACAGACAACTCATGGTCCAGTGCTCTTCTTCTCCGCCACCGGCAAAGACTATATCCTGCTTGCCTAACTGAATTTGTTCTACCGCATGACCAATACAGTGGGCACTGGTTGAACAGGCTGATGACATCGAATAGTTAACACCCTTGATACTGAACGGTGTTGCGAGACAGGCTGATACCGTACTGCCCATGGTCTGGGTCACACGATACGGACCGACCCGCCGCACACCTTTATCACGCATCACATCAGCAGCTTCCACCTGACTGGCAGACGATGCGCCACCGGAGCCCGCAATGATACCGGTACGCACGTTGGATACCATGGCATCGGTCAGGCTGGCATCTTCGACGGCCTGTTGCATGGATATAAACGCATAGGCTGAAGAGGCGCCCATAAAACGGAGGTCTTTGCGGTCAATATGATCTTTGAGGTCTATGTCAGGACTACCGGCAATATGGCTGCGCATGCCAAGCTCTGCGTATTCAGCCTTGGCAGAAATACCTGAACGACCAGCCTTAAGCGATTCTGTTACCTGATGCTTGTCATTACCCAGACAGGACACGATGCCCAGTCCGGTCACTACCGCTCTTCGCACACTATTCCCCTGATATTCATCAAACCTGTAATCGAACCCGGATCTTAACCCCTAAAAATCATCGGTAGACGTAAACAACCCGACTCGAAGATCATTGGCGGTATAAATCTCACGGCCATCGACCTCCATACGCCCATCAGCTATGCCCATCACGAGCTTACGCTCTATAACCCGCTTAAGGTCAAGGCGATAAGTGACTTTCTTTGCAGTGGGTAAAACCTGTCCGGTAAATTTTACATCACCTGAACCCAATGCTCGACCACGCCCGGGGTTGCCCTTCCAGGCGAGGAAAAAGCCCACCAGCTGCCACATGGCATCAAGGCCGAGACACCCCGGCATCACCGGGTCATTCTGAAAGTGACAATCGAAAAACCAGAGGTCTTCGGTGATATCGAGCTCGGCATGAATTTCACCTTTACCACGGGCTCCGCCGTCGCTGTTGATGAGCGAGACGCGATCGATCATGAGCATGTTAGGCAGAGGCAACTGGGCGTTGTTCTCGCCAAACATTTCACCTCTTCCGCAGGCAAGCAGCTCTTCGCGGTTATAACTGTTTTTCTGCGCCATGGAGGGCTTACCTGAGGGTGTATAACAAGCCGATTACTATAACATGGCCGGCAATTGAGCAGCTAATACAGACAAATCCGTTGTGGCTGGTATCGCTTTGACGCGATTCAGCCGATATCACCTGCTAAAACAGAACACCACAACAGGGGTCGCATCTGACTCTAAGAGACTTAGCCAAATACCTGCTTCAACAAATCTGTGGTACGGGATTCCGGATTCTGCCTGATTTTAGATTCCTCAACTTCCAGACGATCAAAGAAACCGTCAATGCTTTGCTGCATAACATGCTCCGCTACAATCGTGTCGAGCAGAGAGCCGAACTTAATTCGCGGTCCCAATGTAGCAATCGTGGACGATGCGCCGCTGTCCTCAAGCAGAATCGCTAAAAACGGCTCCAGCTGCCGATGCAGCCGGAGCGAGACACGACTGCGCAAATAATCAGTAGCTGCTGTGTCATGAGAGACAAGCAAACGGTGCGGTGCTTTAATTTCAACACGTTCCATTGCGGCCTTGAGAAGCTCATTGGTCGCCGGCACCGCGGCAATCACAGCTGCATTTATCTGATGTTGCAGTTGTTTAAATGATTCTTCATGGCCGAGCTTCACAGCCTTCCTTCGTGCACGACGCATATCTGATGAAAGCCTGATCTCACTGTCTGTGTAAGTGGCTTCAAAAGCGGTGGCTACACGGTCACCAGCGACAATAATTACTTCTCTTATACCGGCTTCTATCTGCTCAGCTCGAAGACCGTGGTGAACAGTGTGTGACATTGCTCTGCCGTAAGTCGGGAGCGCACTGTTGGCGACAGCAGCAAGTTGAGCAAAAACGCCGGCCCGGGCGCTCGAGGAACCAACAATGGTTGCGCACAGTAAAACTAAAAGCACTGAAGATTTTATTATTATTTTTTTCACTAACAGACTTGCCTGAATTTATTTTAGTTACCACAGCCGGCACAGTGAGAAGTAATCGCCGTACCTCGCGATGGGGCTGTGCAAACTCTCACATTTTGGCTTTCGGGAACAGTGCGGTCAGCAATAATTA
Source organism: uncultured Granulosicoccaceae bacterium (assembly GCA_964550655.1). Lineage (GTDB taxonomy): Bacteria > Pseudomonadota > Gammaproteobacteria > Granulosicoccales > Granulosicoccaceae. The sequence goes on along the minus strand of CAZKAQ010000010.1, from coordinate 49,005 downwards.
GTGTTGCACATCGTTAATACAATTTAAGCAATACAATCTGTTGTGATTTCGCCAGATACAAAACACAAGTGTGTCAAAAACCAAAGGCCCCGAAACAAAAAAAGCCCCGCAGTGCGGGGCTTTCTTTTACCTGTAAAAGGCTGGCTTACATCATGCCGCCCATTCCACCCATGCCGCCCATATCAGGCATTGCAGGAGCAGCTTCTTCCTTCGGTAATTCAGCAACCATGGCTTCAGTAGTGATCATCAGACCAGCTATAGAAGATGCATTCTGCAAGGCCGAACGGGTAACCTTGGTTGGATCAAGGATACCCATGGCGATCATATCGCCATACTCACCGGTCGCTGCATTGTAACCATAGTTACCGGTCTCGCCCGCCACCTGATTAACCACTACAGAAGGCTCTTCACCAGCGTTCGATACGATCTGACGCAGCGGCTCTTCCATTGAACGACGCGCAATGGCAATACCATGATCCTGATCAGGGTTATCGCCCTTCAGATCTTTGAGTGATGCAACAGCGCGGATCAGCGCCACACCACCACCGGCAACCACACCTTCTTCAACGGCTGCGCGAGTTGCGTGCAATGCATCGTCAACGCGGTCTTTCTTTTCTTTCATTTCAACTTCAGTTGCAGCACCAACCTTAATTACCGCAACACCGCCAGCGAGTTTGGCAACACGCTCCTGCAGCTTTTCACGATCGTAGTCAGAAGTTGCCTGCTCGATCTGGGTACGGATCTGCTCAACACGTCCGTCAATTTCAGCTTTGGCACCAGCACCGTCAACAAGCGTTGTGTTTTCTTTATCGACTGTGACTTTTTTGGCGTTACCAAGATCTTCAAGAGTAACCTTCTCAAGAGAAAGACCTACTTCTTCAGAAATTACCTGGCCACCGGTCAGGATAGCGATATCCTGCAGCATTGCCTTGCGACGATCGCCAAAGCCAGGTGCTTTAACAGCACAAACTTTAACAATACCGCGCATGCTGTTAACAACCAGTGTTGCCAGTGCTTCACCTTCGATATCTTCAGCGATGATCAACAGAGGCTTGCCCGCTTTGGCAACCGCTTCAAGCGTTGGCAGCAGATCACGAATGTTAGAGATCTTTTTGTCATAAAGCAGAACATACGGATCTTCAAGCTCAGCGCTCATCGCATCCTGATTGTTGATGAAGTAAGGAGAGAGGTAGCCGCGATCAAACTGCATACCTTCAACAACATCCAGATCATTTTCAAGACCGGAACCTTCTTCTACAGTAATTACGCCTTCTTTACCGACTTTTTCCATCGCCTCGGCAATGATTTGACCGATGTGCTCATCGCTGTTGGCAGAGATAGTACCAACCTGTGCAATCGCTTTGGTGTCGTTGCAAGGCTGTGAAAGTGATGCTAGTTCTTCAACTGCAACAGTGACGGCTTTATCAAGCCCGCGCTTGAGGTCCATCGGGTTCATACCGGCTGCAACTGCTTTCAAGCCTTCACGAACAATACTTTGTGCAAGTACGGTTGCAGTAGTAGTACCGTCGCCCGCGATATCAGAAGTTTGCGATGCAACTTCTTTGACCATTTGCGCGCCCATGTTTTCGAACTTGTCTGCAAGTTCAATTTCTTTGGCAACAGACACACCGTCTTTAGTGACGTTAGGCGCACCGAAAGATTTATCCAGTACAACGTTACGGCCTTTAGGGCCCAAGGTTACTTTTACCGCATTTGCAAGGACATCGACGCCTTTCAGCATTTTGCTGCGCGCACTGTCCGAAAACTGAACTTCTTTAGCACTCATGATTGGTTCTCCGTGAGTAGGATAATTGTTTAGTCACCCGGAGTTTGGTAATCCGGGATAATGATTCGAGTAAGACTGACTAGCCTTCGATAACTGCCATGATGTCGTCTTCGCGCATCACCAGAAGCTCTTCACCGTCGACTTTGATCTCGGTGCCGGAGTACTTGCCAAACAAAATGGTATCGCCAACTTTTACGTCAAGCGCGCGAACATCGCCGCCGTCTGTGACCTTGCCGTTACCGACTGCAGTGATTTCACCGCGAATTGGCTTTTCAGTAGCTGAGTCAGGAATTACGATGCCACCAGCACTAGTGCGCTCTTCTTCCATACGTCGCACGACCACGCGGTCGTGAAGTGGACGAATATTCATGTCCGATCTCCTCTCTTTTATAGAGTTATGAAGGTTTAAAGAATTGGGGTTCACCGGGGAGTGAAAGCACGATTACCAAACCGGAATCGGACAGGTATTAGCACTCACCCTTAGCGAGTGCTAATGGTAGTGATTTCGTGGACGAATTCAAGCTCTCGAGCGAATAAAAGTGCGATGAAAGCCAGATTTCGGCGAAGCGGCACGAAAAGCAGCAAAGCCAGAGTGCTAACCGGCGCATCGAGATACCGGAAGTTATAAGGCTTTTATCTACATTTTGGGGCGATTTCGGGTGTTTTAATCTTCGCGCCGGTACTCCCCTTCAATCACATCGCCATCGATTTCCGGCTTTGATCGGGTTGGACCGCTGTTAGGCGACTGGCCGCCAGACGTCCCGGCAGTGGCAGAGGCAGAAAACCCACCGGCCATTGCACCGACTTTGACCCGTTTTGACAGTCCACGCACCAATAATCTGCGGGTAAAAGGAATAAGACAGGCGAACCCGATGGCGTCAGTGACGAATCCGGGGGTCAGTAACAATGCACCGCCAACACCGAGTGCCAGTCCCTCCATCATCTCAAACGCCGGCACCTCACCACCTGACAGCCTGTTTTGGGCCTTGGCGAGCGTAGAGAGCCCCTGAGCACGCAGCATCCAGGTGCCCAGCACCGCAGTGAAAATTACAATTGCAATCGTCGCAAGGGCACCGATCGCGCTACCTACCTGAATCAGCAGGAAAATCTCCAGAATAGGCATGCCGATAAACAGAAAAAATATTATTGGAAACACCTTGGTTACTCCACAGGTTGATCTGTCCGGAACTTGCATAGGACAGAAACACAATGCTGATGTCCCGCAAACATGCTACACCATTCGACTCATCAGAAAATGGATGCCGGACAGCAATGCCGCCGATAGCCTGTTGCCCCGTTGTGCGCTGCAAACGCGGGTACCGTATCGCCGTTAATCGACGATTAAGAAAAGCATCCGGCAATCATTGGCTGTCGGGCTTCGTTGCAACTAATATCAACAGTGTCGCAATAATGGCTCCGGAGCACTGCTTTAGTCAGATTGACAAGAACGATAGTCAATACCTATGGTCATATTAGAAAATAACATCACTTTAACCCCTATGAAAAATCGTTTAATTCAATTTGTCGCGTTAACTGCCCTGCTGGTATGGGCAATCAATGCCAGCGCTTTGTCCCTGATTGGTGAGGAAAAAGAAGAACCACTGCTCGAGGCGGCAGAGGCCTTCCAGACGCAGGTCGCACTGACTGACGACAATCAGCTGAATGTCGAGATCAATATCGCGCCCGGCTACTTCGTCTATAAAAGTAGAATAAGCGTCAGCTCCGAACACGCAGAGTTCGGCGAGCTCGATATACCACCCGGCAAAGTAAAGCAGGATCAATTCTTCGGCGAGGTTGAAACTTATCGCGACATACTCAACTACAGCAGCCCTTTACTAAACACTGAAGTCACCGGGCCTCTGAAAGTCAAAGTAACCTCACAAGGATGCGCTGACGTTGGTATTTGTTATCCGCCCTATAGTGAAATTCATACTGTTGAGGTGAGTGCCAGCTTTAAAGAAGATATCGCATCACAGGACAGCGGCAACAACGAGGCAGCATCAGGCAACGCGCTGGCGCAACTCACACCTGTTACCCCCGCACAGGATCCCGTTACTTTTGATCTGAACTCTGACACCGGCAGTAACTCCGGCAGTTCAGCGCTCAGCTCTTCCAGTGCAATGTCATCACCAGTATCCGGCGGGTTATCCGATGGCTCAACGCTTGGAGACATGCTCAATATAGACGGCGGTGATGAAGTACTGGATCCGGAAGTTGCCTTCACACTCGATCCGGTATCACTGAACAATGGCACAGCCAGTTTTAAATGGAACATACTTGACGGGCACTATCTGTATAAGAAGCGATTATCGTTTGAATTATTATCAACCGATAATGCAACGATTGGTGAGGCAAAAATGCCTGCAGGTATCTGGGAAGAAGATGCCTTTTTTGGAAAGTCCGAAGTCTTTCGTGGCAGTGCCGAAGTCGAGCTGCCGGTTGCACTTATCAACGACCAGACTGACGCTGTAGTTAGAGTCGGATATCAGGGTTGCGCCGATATTGGCATTTGCTATCCGCCAATATTCAAAGAAATAAAACTTGCCTCGTTCACCCCTGCCACAGGTGTTGCGGCTTCAACCACAAGTTCAGGATCCGGCGGCGGCAGTATCAGTGATAACATCATTGCAGCATCATCTACTTCAACAAATTCCGTTGCAGGCAGTGGTGGCGCGGTGCCGTTTCAGTCTGAACAGGACCGCCTTGCCGACAGTTTAAAAAATAACAGTCTTTGGCTCACCATAGCGACTTTCTTTGGCATGGGTTTGCTATTGACTTTCACCCCCTGTGTTTTACCAATGGTACCAATTCTTTCATCTATTATTGTTGGTAAGGGTGACAGCATAAGCACCAACCGGGCTTTTTTATTGTCACTGGTCTATGTTCTGGCGATGGCTCTGACCTATACCGTTGCAGGTGTATTGATTGGATTAAGTGGCGAGAATATCCAGGCAACGCTACAACACCCCTATGTACTTGTCTCGTTTGCGCTTTTATTTGTGGCGCTGTCTTTTTCAATGTTCGGCTACTACGAACTGCAGATGCCTGCGTTCATACAAAACCGGTTAACCTCAGTAAGCAATCGGCAAAAAGGCGGCAGCTTCTCCGGTGTTGCAACCATGGGTTTTCTCTCTGCACTCATTGTCGGACCCTGCGTCACCGCACCACTGGTCGGGGCACTGATTTACATCGGCCAGACAGGAGACGCAGTCCTTGGTGGCGCTGCATTGTTTGCACTGTCTATGGGCATGGGTTTACCGCTTTTGATCATCGGCACCACGTTCGGCAAGTACCTGCCCCAGGCCGGCGCCTGGATGGACGTCACCAAGTCAATATTCGGCGTCATGTTGCTGGGGCTTGCAATCTATATGCTCGACCGTGTGATTCCGGGCTGGGCAACCATGCTGTTATCTGCGTTGCTGCTTATTACTACCGCTATGTTCATGGGCGCTTTCGATTCGCTGCCAACAGAAGCGCCGGGCTGGCGCAAGGTCAGCAAAGGGTTCGGTTTTGCAGCACTGGTTTACGGTACGCTGCTGATGATTGGTGTTGCCACAGGCACTGGCACCTTGCTCAAACCAATGCAGGGTTTGAGTCTGGCAGGCAATCATGAGAGTGGTGAGACAACAGCGGCACACCCGACATTCGAAACCGTAAAAACCATTGACGATCTCAACGCTAGACTTGCAGATGCACGCGCGAGTAACACACCTGTTATGTTCGATTTTTATGCCGACTGGTGTATCAGCTGCAAAGAGATGGAGGCCTTTACATTCACTGATCCGGTAGTCGCCGCTAAAATGAACAAAGCACTCCTGCTACAGGCAGACGTCACAGCCAATGATGAGGCAGATAAAGCATTGCTCAAAGAGTTCGGCATTTTCGGACCGCCGGCAATTATATTTTATGACAGCGAAGGCGTTGAGCAGAGATCGACACGAGTGGTTGGCTACATGCCTGCTGAAGACTTCAGCGGCATATTGGATCGGGTTATTAATTAATAACTCCCGGGCGAAGCGCAGCGGAGAACCCGCTGCGTCAGCAACAACTCTACTTACTTTTACTCGCGCCGCAAATTTAAAGTGACTCTAAAGTGTCGCGGATAATACCGTACCCTGCTTTCGACAGCTCTGATACGTAATGGCTATTGAGAGTAATACCGTGATAAACAGCAGGCAAAAAAAGGGGCAACGACTAGCGCTACCCCACCCCCAACTGGTACAAATATTCTTTATTAAGTCCGGCTTGGGACTAACGTCGCCCCTGCCACTGAATGCGGTAACTTTACCTAAGTTAAGCGCACAAATCCAATCTTAAACTTTCGTAAAAACGATACGTCGCACTGTAAATAAAAAGTTACACGACAACAGAATTCTGACAACTTATATTGACTTCCTGAACCAAACAAAGTCAGATCCACGATTTCAACGCACAGATAGTAAACTACCGTTCGAAAATACAGATCGACCACAGCCGTCTACGATACAAGACTTAACCTGCATTATTCATGAGGATTCGGCGCCCAGAGTCAATAGCGCTAAACAGGTCGCCCTGGCGCCTGAGAAGCGTGGCCCGCCACGCGCCGAAGGGGATAGAGTGAGATGTGACGCGCTATTGGCTCTGGCGTCGAATAGACAGTCTGTCATTTTAGGATTGAACATAAATTCACCACAAAAACTATAATTAAAGACATAAAAGCCAAGTTCGCAGGTCGCCTCATGAATAATGCAGGTTAACCGGCTGAATAAGAACACCACAACAGGAAACCACAACTATGTTGATTAAATTCAAAGGGGAACACACCGGGAGTGTGGTTATGTTTGGTAAAAACGCAACTACTCTGCTTAAGATGATGGGCCAAAGCGGCAACACCAAAGGCGCCATCACTGCACCGGACGTAGCAGCTGCGCTGGCAGAATTAAAAACAGCACTGGGTAAGATGCAAAGTGATGATGCAGTAACTCAAGACTCTGACCAGAATAACGAAGAGCAGACAGTCAGTCTGCAAACCAGAGCCGTGCCACTGATCAACTTACTCGAAGAAAGCGTTACCAAAAACGGCTATGTGATGTGGGAGCCGGAATAGCAGCAACTAAACGCGACTTATCAAAAATAATGATGTCTTACTGTAGTTCAACAAAGTTATAACCAAAAAAAACCCCACAGAACTGTGGGGTTTTGGTACTACCATTTATAATGCTATCGGAGGATTTACGGTAACGTTTGACCATCACTGAAAGTAAAAACTGGCACACAACCCGAGTCCGGTACTTGCAGCAAAGAACCGTAGGGACTGACCTGGTTAGGTGGACCGCCATCAACATTAGCGGCGTCTGCGGCCGTCATACGCAAAATGGTGCTAAATTCCGCGACACCCTCTACTCCAAGTGCCTCAACACGTGCGGTCACATCTACATCAAAATACAATGCGTTGCTCTGTGGGTAGACGATAGAAAAGAACCCGACACCACTTGCGTCTGTGGTAATTTGACTGCCGATCACAGTTGGCAGGTTTTCCGGGTCAACGTCGATAAGTGCCGGATCAGGCGGATCGAGAACACCATTGTTATTGGTATCCTCAGGTAGATCGAGCATTCCATCACCATCGGTATCCTCACCCTGATCGAGGACACCATTGTTATTAGTATCCTCGCCTGCATCAAGGATACGATTTCCGTTTCTGTCTTCCGCTATACATACGTAGGTAGTAAACAAATCCCACGAGTCCGGCGTACCATCAAAGTCCAGATCTCTTAGTATCAACTCACCATAGCGATAGACAGTAGGTATGAGACTCATTTGTATAGTCGCATCTGACACCGGACGGCCAGCACCATCAGTCACCTGAACCACTCCGGTTGTGCTGTAGCGTGTATCTGAATCGATGTCTCTGAGCTGACCTGAAATACCAATGATCACATTGAGCTGTCGCTCTGTGACTGTCAGATCAACGGTCGCCGGTGCGACAGTCCCCTGATGTTCAGTTGCTACAGCAACAACGGTAATCCCGTCAGTCTGTGTTGGCAGTAGACCGGCATTAAAAGTTATCGAAGCGTTTCCATCTGAATTAGTAAGCGCTGATACCGGCGATAAAGATCCGCCTCGAAGGTTTTCACTACTAAATTCGACTATCGTGTCGCGTACCGGATTACCAAACGCATCTACCACATTAGCGGTAATGGTACTTGTATTGCCGGTTGCGACGCTGGCAGGTGTTGCATCCAATGTAATTATTTCCGGTGTAGTTGCAACAAACTCTACTTCAAACTGCGATGCCGGATCAGCATCAGACGCATCCGCAAAAGATACAGTGGCAGGTCCTGCACTGTTAGAAGATAGCTCAACCCTGGCAACGCCACTTGCATTTGTCTGAACTACGACGTTTGATCCAGTTTGACCGGCACCGCGTACTACACCAGCTGTGGTTGAGAAGCGCATCATTCGACCGGGAACCGGAAGCCCGTTGCTGGTCCAAAGAACAGAAAAAGGTGAAAATTCATCAACAGTCAAATTATCATGAGGTCCTGATACTACAGAAAGGATATCGGATGCCACCTGTAGTTCATGCTCAGTTGAGACAGTAGAGCCGAGTGCTGAAACAATGATGCTGTCAGTACCCATCTGACTACCCACGGTGAAAGTTGCCCGACCATCAGCGTTGGTTACCACTGTCGAAGGCTGAACAGTATTTCCTGCAGTTGACTGTATAGATAACGTCTCATTAGCTATGGGCTGCTCGTTACCAGCTAACAAAGTAACCTCAAACTGTGCAACGTCGCCATTTACCAGGGCAGTCGGACCAGCTATGTTAATTCTGCTTCCTTCGGTTGTAACCAGTACTTCACCAAACTGATCATCCACAACTGCAGAGACTACAATATTCTGATTGCGAAAGTCTCCGGTCAGACTAAGCTCGGCTGTCGCCTGGCCTGCATCATTAGTAGTGCTTGAGATATTCTGCAGTACTCCACCAGTGGAGGAGAAAAATACTTCTCTGTCGCTTAACACGCGGTTGTTTTCATCAGTCACCAGAGTCGTGATAAGTGCGACATCACTACCACCGGTTTCGATAACAGATTCGTTACTGATTACACGAATTCGAACCGGTGTAGTAACTGCAACAACGCTCGGTGCACCGGTAAGCAGATCAAGTTCTACCAACACAGCGCCATTGAGTGCACTTGCAGTGATAACATCTGCAGTTGCTGATGTGGTCGCGGTTATTGCAACAACACCTTGAGCATCAGTGACCGCAGAGTTACGGTCAAAAGCAGTACCGGCTTCAGAGCTTAATTCAATAAGCTGATTCGGAATCGGCGTACCGGCACCGGATACCAGTGTAAATTCAAGGTTCGCTACATCGCCAACGGTAAGATCGCTCGGCGCAGCCAACGTAATAGTGGTTCCCTGCGCTACAACGGTTGTCTGAGAAGAGACATCTTCAACCGTTGCAGTGACCGTGATAGTTTTATTGATAAGGTCTCCGGCAAGACTGAGTTCTGCTCTCGCCTCACCCGACTCATCAGTTTCTGCCTGAATGTTTCGCAACACACCTGCATCGCTGCCAAAATTTACCACATGACCCTCAACCGCCCGATTCTGTTCGTCGGTCACAATAGCGCTTATCGTCGCTGCTGTGTTGTCGTCACCGGTAAGTAGCGTTGGTGTACTACTGAATATGAGAATGTTCGCAGGGTCTTCCAACTCAACGTCTTTGTCATCTGTCGCAGCGCCGATATCAAGACCTGAAATGTCGATATCGTTGATATCTTCATCCGAACGGCTTGAACAACCCCCTATCCACAGGGCTGCGACCATGAGTAATGCTATTGTTTTTTTCATTGTTGTTCTCTTCGAACTCACACTGGTAATTGTTGCGACAGGCTGTTAATCAGAACTTGCCTAAATAGTGTTGAAAGCCGATTCCTATGAATCCGACATCATCTCTGCCACCCTGGTAGGTGTATTCAATATTTAGAGCGGTAGTCTTGTTTCCAAACAGGTTCAAGCCGAGCGCCGCTGCAAGGCCGACTGTACTGTTTGCGTCCACATCATCGCTGAGCACACGAATGCCGGCGCCCAGGCCTGCATAAGCCATGATGTTTTGATTCCATGTGTAGTGATAACGCAGCATTCCGGCGGTGTATGTTGATACAGGATCACGTAACAGACTCGTAGCCTGATCCGACCCGATTGCGAAGCGACCCTCTAGTGAGATACCCCACTTGTAGAAAAAACCAACCGTGCCAGTCAAAGTGCTGACATCGCTGTCAACGTCATCAATTTGAGCAGCACCTGCCTGCAGACCAAAATAAAAATTCTGCTTGTCGAAGTCTTCGCGCGGGTTAAAATCACGCAAGTACTCGATCGTATTTGCGTCAGCAGCACCACAACCTAACAGCAGCGTAACCACCGCACTGGCTATTGTTTTTTTCATCGAGTTTCTCCGCTCTTGTCTCTTTTGTGTGAACCTTGATTATGTGGTGCAAGATTCAACATCCAGCTGAGTTCCGGATGTAACTGCACAAAATCATGTCTCTCCTATCGTCGACGGCAAGAACGGCGGCAAACTTTAGAGAAATCTTTACAAACAGGCTGATCAGGCAGGATGATTTTCAAGAGTTTTCGCTCGATCCGGCATAAAACCGACGGCTATGGCACAAAATCCGCAAAACCAGAGCAAATTCAAAAAGCGTTAATTGATCGCAATGCTGTTTTTTAGTTCTGAGATTTATAATCACTTCGCAAAATTCAGGAAGGTCTCGTATTGAAACTCAGAATTCCCTATCTGCTGGCAACTGTTGTCGCGGTGGCATCATGTCTTTACCTCGCAGATACACGCAGCCTGAAAGCTGCACCGCTGATCTACGTAGAAACTATCGCCGGTCATGAAATCGATCTCACAGCACCTGCAGGCAAAACCCGACTGATTACGTTCTGGTCACCCGACTGCCCTATCAGCGAGCGCAATGTCGCAGCCCTTAAAGAACTACACAAACAGTTCAGCGACGACGAATTCGAAATAGTCGCAGTTGCCATGCCTTACTCGGAGCTGTCGGAAATTCATTCCTACATTAAAAAGCACGACATCAGCTACCCGGTTGCCTTTGATCGCAGTGGCGAAATGAGTGATGCGTTCCCGGGTGTCCGATTCACGCCGACCACGTTTCTGATAGACAGCGACAGCAATATCGTCTGGAAACACATTGGCAGAATGACAGCAGACGAGGCGATAATCGAGATCACGCCGACACTGCAACTGCAGCAGCATCTGGCAAAACACTAAAACCGAATACACCCGACAAAAAAAGGCCACTGATTGCATAAACAATCAGTCGCCTTTTTTGTGACGCTGTTAAATTAGTTAGTGTATTACTGAGATGAAGACAGTGGAGGAGGCGTGTAAGGCACAACCTGTTCTATATCGAGCGTGTATCCGGTTTCCGCCAGATTGGTTGACGATTTCTGAGTTCGAATAACGCCAATCGCATATACCGGGTCATAGGTGTTTTCAACAATGATGGGTGATTTTGGCAGGGCATGTACTACCTGATTAGCCGGTGGTGGCGGGGTGTGAATACACGCACCATAGTAAGGTACAAGCAGAAACTCATTGAGTTCGGTCTGACCGTCAAATTCCAGCGGAACCACATAGCCGGGTATTTTCACCTTTTTGCCATCAAGCGCCGCGACTGTCGGCGCGTATGACATCTCTTCTTCAAGCCTTGCAATCTCGAGGCTCGACTCTTTACTACCGTCAAAAAGCTTGTCGATCTGTTCGCGAGTCATCTGAGCGATAGGATTTACTGGTGGTACAAACCCCTCTGGCACCAGATCTTCCCAGTTCAAGTCGGCAGCGTCAGTTTGTACCTGCTCGCCCCGGTCAAGTTTTCCCCACCAGGCATGACCGGCAGTGTAGCCACCGATCATCAGCATTGCAGCTGCTGCCATCAGGCCGATTCGCAGAAATTTTTTTCTAGCCTTCATAATCTTCTCAGGTAAAGCCTTTATTTAGTGCCGGCTTCGGTTACTGTAAACCCGCAACCACACTATAAACGCTGAGCCATGCCGTCTGCCACTGACTGACGATAAGCGCGCCAGGCAGGCAGGCAGCCAACTGCGACACCGGCCACAAAAACCAGCAGCAGTATCAGCAGATCACGCCAGTTTGGTAACGACAGACTCAGGTCGATGCCGAACCGCGCCTGCGCCCAGACTGAAACAAGACCTACCACCAGATAATGTGCCAGTACGCCGAAAATAATACCAACCGCGCTCAATAACGCGGATTCAGCACATAGTAGCCGGAATATGTGTCCGGGTCTTGCTCCGGATGCGCGAAGTATGGCCATTTCTCTTCTGCGCTCATTTAGCCCTGCAAACAGCACTGATACCAGATTGACCAGGCCGGCAAGCAATACGAACGACGAAACCACCAACAGTGCATTTTCAAAGACACGAACCAGCGACCAAAGTTCCTGCATCGCGACACCCGGCAGAATAGCTAATAGCGGCTCTTCTCTATAAGTATTGATTGCGCGTTGTTCTCGAAATACCGTGCCCCTGGACTTCAAACCGACCAGCGCTGCTGTGACCGCCCTGGGTGACAGATCCATATTCCTGATGGTATCCGGATCGGTTCCCTCGCCCGGCACCTGCATGCCGCTTTGCCAGTCGACATGCATGGCCTCGATTCCTGCAAGGCTGACATGCACCGTATTATCGACCGGTGTGCCTGTCGGCGCCAGAATGCCACTGACTCTGAACGGCTGATTTTCGTGCTCGACAAGTCCGACGCTACCCGTGCCGTGCGCGACAACAATCGACTGATCAAGAGAATACTGCAGCTGCTTGGCAACCTCGCTACCGAGAACAGCGTCAAACACATCGTCAAACATCACGCCCTGATCAATGACCAGAGAACGCTGCTTACCGTATTTATAATATTCGAAATACTCTTTAGAGGTACCCAGAACCCGAAAGCCACGATGAGAGTCACCGAGTGACAAAGGTACCAGCCAGTCAATTGCCTTACGGGATTTTATGTCTTCAATACTCTCCCAACTGACGTTATTGGTAGCACTGCCCATACGAAAAACCGAGTACAGCAACAGCTGCACTGAACCGCTGCGTGCACCGACGATAAGATCAGCGCCTGAGACGGTCTGCAGAAAGCTTGAACGGGCATCACGGCGAATTTTATCGACAGACAAAATTAACGCGACGCTCATGGCAATTGCTATCACTGCAAGCGTTGCTGTAAGCGCTCTATTGCGCACACTTTGTATGGCAATGTCGAGCATTTTTAGCTCACAGGCTCCGTAACTACAACAGCACTATTAATTTCCGCCAGTGACATCGACCGGTCAAACAGATGCTTCAATGATTCATCATGGCTTACAAACAAAAGACTTGATTTTGATCGATCAAGCTCTGCAAACAACAAATCCAGAAACGCCACCCGGGTCTGAGTATCCAGCGATGAAGTAGGTTCATCCGCAATAATTAACGAAGGCTGCCCCATAAGCGCTCGTGCAACAGCTACTCTTTGCTGTTGCCCTACACTAAGCTGCATGGTTTTGCGGGACTTGAATAATGTCTCGGGTAGCTGCATAGCCGACAACAATCTCTGCGCCTCATCATGCAATGAATTCGACGATGCAAGTACGGCATCACGCTTTACTGCAGAGAAACGACAAGGCAAAGTGACATTATCAACAACGCTCATAAACGGCAGCAGGTTAAACTGCTGAAAAACCAGGCCGATATTATCAGCCCGAAATTGATCAGACTGTGCACCGTTTAGCGCTTGCAACTCTGTATCATTGACACGGACAATTCCCGCTTCAGGCTTCAGGATTGCTGAGATAATACTCAGCAATGTGCTCTTTCCGGAACCTGACGGGCCATACAAAAACAGTTTTTCACCCCGGCGCAGACTAAAGTGCTTTATATCCAGAGTAGCGTGTTGCTGTGACGGGTACGCAAAGCGTATATCGTCAAGTGTCACAATACTCTGCGCATCAACCATAGATTATCTAACAGCCGACAAATCAAGTGTTGAATTTGATGCACTTAATGCAGCCCCTGTCTGACCCGATGGACCCGCTGCCTGCCAGGCAATAGATTCAAAACCTGAATAAATATCGAACAGCTTAACTTGAACCGCTTCGATTTTATTCGGCTTTGTACAATCATAGGTGTACGCCGCGATCACCTCGGAATGAACCTCGTCACCGTGGTCAGCGTGCTCGTCGTCATGTTCATGGTGTTCATCTTTGTGCTCATCGTCATGACCATGGTGTTCGTCATGTTCATCTTCGTGTTCATCGTCATGACCATGGTGTTCGTCATGTTCATCTTCGTGTTCATCGTCATGAC
>CAZKAQ010000010.1:0-34738 GCA_964550655.1 uncultured Granulosicoccaceae bacterium | reverse complement strand
GTGTTCATCGTCATGACCATGGTGTTCGTCATGTTCATCTTTGTGGTCGTCATGCTCCGCATGATGATCATCCGTATCCAGCGTGCTTTTTATTTCTGCAGAGCTGACATGACAGTCGGCACTATCGTTAAATACGAACAGCGTCGCTGGTGCTGCGAGTTTCTGCATTGCATTTTCAACTGCCTGACGCTGAGCATCTGTCGAGGGCTTATGCTCAAAACCTACGAGATTGTTCCACGGGCTTTCGAATTCTACAAATACAGTTTTGCCATCGATGACCACATTGATATTGGCAGCACCATGTTCATGGCTATCCAGGTCTCTTTCGGTTTGCGCCTGAAGAGCGCCCTGAGGGCACACGACAGCAATTGCGACTATCATACTTAGCAGGTTTGGACGAAACATATGTCGAACTCCTTTGTGTTTTAGTTTGTGAAATTAGCCGTGAAAACAGGCTGGTTATTCATAGGATTCGGGCGTATCGCACAGATATTTTCTCCCGGCAGCAGCAGTGAACGGGCCGGTCGCCCCGATACCTGCTGATATTTGCTAATGCAAAACTGCCGTTGGAATTAAACGAGATGTGCCAGCATCGTGAACAGCCCGAACCGGGACACGATCATAAAAAGATATAAAGTATCATAGTTTGTCGCTGGTATAAATTTATTACACCCGCCGCCCGTGGAGGCGGTTCCCGCGCCGGTGGTGAAACCGGTGAATACGAAAAATCAGAGATTTAGCTGCATCGATGCCGGCCGGCACCTTATTATTCAGCGCCGTCCGCTGCCAGATCGGCATTCAGGTAGGGCTCGAGCTCTTCCAGCGCCCCACGATAAACATCGCGTTTAAAGAAGATAACCTTCTGCATTGGCAGCCAGTAATCGACCCACTGCCAGCTGTCAAACTCCGGATGATCGCTTTTATCGAGCTGAACATTTGACTCATCGCCGATCAGCCGCAACATGTACCAGATTTGCTTCTGGCCGATGCACAGCGGACTCTGATGTTTGCGAATGTATTTTGAGGGCAGACGGTAGCGCAGCCAGTTGCGGGTGCAGCCCATTATTTTGACGTCACTTTGCGACAGGCCGGTCTCTTCGTCGAGTTCCCGATACATTGCCTGCTCGGGAGTTTCCTCGCGCTTGATGCCACCCTGCGGAAACTGCCACGAATCTTTGCCGGCACGACGCGCCCAGAAAACCATCCTCTTACTATTGCTGAGAACAATTCCTACATTAGGTCTGAAGCCGTCGGTGTCGATCATTACTTGCGTTTGGAAGCCTCTTTTTCAATTGATTCTTCCACATAATTCGGGCCGCTTCAATCTAACTGAAGAACGATTCCTTAAACATTCTCTATAGTGTCGCATGCGGACTTCACGTTTTAGGCAGAGTCACTCCTCGCTGCCCCTGATACTTACCGGCACGATCAGCATAACTGGTCTCGCAGATGTCGTCAGACTCAAAGAAAAGCATCTGTGCAACGCCCTCATTGGCATAAATTTTTGCTGGCAATGGCGTGGTATTGGAAAACTCAAGCGTCACATGACCTTCCCACTCCGGCTCAAGTGGCGTGACATTAACAATGATTCCGCAACGCGCATAGGTGGATTTACCCAGACAAACGGTCAGCACACTACGCGGAATCCGGAAATACTCAACGGTGCGTGCCAGCGCAAACGAATTGGGCGGGATAATACAAACATCACCTTGAACATCAACGAAGCTGTCGGTGTCAAAGTTCTTAGGATCAACCACAGCGTGGTTGATATTGGTGAATATCTTAAATTCATCAGAGCAGCGTACGTCATAACCGTAGCTTGACGTGCCGTAGGAGATAATTCTGCCTGAATCTGAATCCCGCACCTGCCCCGGCTGGAATGGCTCGATCATGCCGTGCTGCTGCGACATCTCTCGAATCCAGCGATCCGACTTTATACTCATTATTCTCTGTGCTCAGGTTGACTGAATAACAATGTTTGGAAATGCAGCGCTGTAGTCTTTGGCTCTGCCGGCAAGCGATGCCGCCGCCTTGCGCGCAATATCTCTGTAGCTTTGCGAAATCGCACCGTCCGGATCGCTGACAACTGATGGCTTGCCGCCGTCAACCTGTACGCGAATCGACATATCAAGCGGCACCGAGCCAAGCAGATTGATGTCATAGTCTTTGGCCATGGTCGCACCGCCACCTTTGCCGAAGATGTGTTCTTCGTGGCCGCACTCGCTACATATATGTGTACTCATGTTCTCGACAATACCCAAAATGGGCACTTCGACTTTCTCGAACATCTTCAGTCCTTTGCGCGCATCGAGCAGAGCAATGTCCTGTGGTGTGGTGACGATGATCGCACCACTGACGGGCACCTTCTGCGACAGTGTCAGCTGGGTGTCGCCGGTACCGGGTGGTAAATCAATCACCAGATAGTCGAGATCGTCCCAGTTGGTGTCGTTAAGCAGTTGCTCCAGCGCCTGAGTCACCATCGGACCACGCCAGATCATAGGTGACTCCTCGTCAATCAGGTAGCCGATCGACATGGTCTCGATACCATAGTTGCACATCGGCTCGATCGATTTGCCATCAGTCGATTCCGGCTTACCGGTCAAACCAATCATACGTGGCTGGCTCGGCCCGTAGATATCCGCATCGAGCAAACCGACTTTAGCGCCCTCAGCTGACAGCGCCAGCGCAAGATTGACTGACGTGGTCGACTTGCCGACACCGCCCTTGCCGGACGCAACAGCAATAATGTTCTTTACATTCTCCATCCGCTTGACGCCATGCTGCACGGAATGCGCGGTGATCTTGATGCCCGCTTCCACGTACATCTCGGTCACACCGTCGACAGACTTGGCGAGATCCGTGAGTTCGTCAACCAACTGCGGCAGATAGCCCTGGCAGGGGTAGGTCATCTGCAGCTTTACCGAGACCTCGCCACCCTCGACCAGTACTTCACGCACGACCTTGTCTTCGCCAAGCGTACGTCCGGTGTATTTATCGGTATGTGCCGACAACACCTGCTCTACCGCTGCCTTGTCTACGTTAGCCACGTCAGACCCCTAAAATTAAAAGTATCGATGCGGCGCATGATACACCACCGCTCCCCGCTACGGCGTCTCAGCCGCGCAATATCCATCAAACCACACTGAACCAATCAGCCAAAGCGCTTATACTTGTCAATCTTTCTGATCTACCCCCACAGACCGGCTCATGACAGCATCAGACAAACGCGACATTCTGATTACCAGCGCCCTGCCCTATGCCAACGGATCGATCCATATCGGGCATATGGTCGAGTATATTCAGACTGACATCTGGACGCGCTTTCAAAGGCTGCGCGGCCACAAAGTCACCTGGGTCTGGGCTGACGATGCGCACGGCACACCGATCATGATGAGTGCCCGTAACAATAACACCACGCCCGAGGCGTTGATTGCTGAAATGAAGCAGGAGCACGAGCAGGACTTTATCGACTTTCAACTGAGCTTTGATAACTTTCATACAACTCACTCAGATGAAAACAAACAATGCGTCGAAACCATTTACAACCGGCTCTATGAGGGCGGCCATATTGCGGTCAGAACCATTGAACAACTGTTCGACCCCGAAGCCTCAATGTTTCTGCCTGATCGCTTTGTCACCGGAACCTGCCCGAAGTGTAAAACCGAAGATCAGTATGGCGATGCCTGTGAGAGCTGCGGCACCACCTATGATGCTACCGAACTGTTAAATCCAAAGTCAGTGGTATCGGGTGCAACACCAATCACCAAAGACTCCGAACAATACTTTTTTAAAATAGAAAATTTCGATGCCATGCTTCGCGAGTGGACCAGTGGCGAGCATATCCAGCCCGAGATGCGCAACAAGATTCAGGAATGGTTTGAAGGCGGCTTACAAGACTGGGATATATCCCGCAATGAACCGTACTGGGGTTTTGAAATTCCCAATGCACCCGGTAAATACTTTTACGTCTGGATGGATGCACCTATTGGTTACATGGCAAGCCATCTCAACCTGCTTAACGGTGATCAGGATGCGCTTCTGCAATACTGGGGCAAAGACTCCACTGCAGAACTTGTGCACTTTATCGGTATTGATATCGCACGTTTTCATACCCTGTGCTGGCCGGCCATGCTTGAGGGTGCAGGTTTCAGAAAACCCACCGCGGTGCACTGTCACGGATTTCTTATGGTAGACGGTGCCAAGATGTCAAAATCACGCGGCACATTTATCAAAGCGCGCACTTATCTTGACCACCTGCAACCGGACTACCTGCGTTACTACTATGCAGCCAAGCTGAATCACAAAGTAGAAAATCTGGATCTCAATCTTGAAGACTTTGTGGCAAGAGTAAACTCTGATCTGGTGGGAAAAATTGTCAATATAGCCAGCCGCTGCGCCGGATTCATTTATAGAAACTTTGATGCAACGCTCGCATCACAACTGCCGGACAACACGCTCTATCAGGAATCAACATCCGCTGCCACATCAATTGCTGAGGCATTTGAAAACCGTGAGTTCAGTCGTGCAATAAGAGAGATAATTGAACAGGCAGACAAGGCCAATCAATTTATCGCAGACAAACAACCGTGGAATCTAATCAAGCAGCCTGATCAACAACAGCAGGTGCAGGAGATCTGCACACTCGGCATCAATCTGTTTAAAAACCTCGTGATTTACCTTAAACCCGTGGTACCCGATATCGCAAAACAAACTGAAGCTTTTTTAAACTGCGATGAATTCACCTGGAGTAACATCCAGACTCCGCTGCTTAACCACAAGATAAACAAGTTCAAACCGATGATTACCCGACTTGAATCAAAATCGATTGATGCCATTGTTGAAGCTTCCAAAGAAGATCTCAAAGCCTCAAAGGTAGCGGCAGTTGCCAGCGGCCCGTTGGCTGACGACCCCATAAGCTCCGAGATCAGCTTTGACGACTTTGCCAAGGTCGATTTGCGAGTCGCAACAATTGTCGCAGCAGAGCACGTAGAGGGTGCCGACAAGCTATTACAGTTAACGCTTGATCTTGGTGGCGAACAACGCAATGTATTCGCAGGTATAAAGTCCGCTTATGATCCCGAAAAACTCGTTGGCAGACAAACCGTAATGGTAGCCAACCTCGCACCGCGAAAAATGCGATTCGGCATGTCCGAAGGTATGGTGCTTGCCGCAGGACCAGGTGGTTCGGAACTCTTTGTTCTGTCACCCGATGAGGGCGCGCAGGCCGGTATGCGGGTAAAGTAGACCGTGCAGGAGATCTTGCTGATACTTGCCGGTACCATTTTAGTTAATAACTTTGTACTGGTAAATTTTCTCGGCTTGTGTCCGTTTATGGGTGTCTCACGCAAGCTCGATACAGCGCTGTGTATGGGACTCGCAACAACGTTTGTACTCACCCTTGCTTCAGTTTGTAGTTACTCATTCAACCGGTGGGTATTGGAACCGCTGGACCTTGAATACCTAAGACTAATTGTCTTCATCGTTATTATCGCAGGCCTGGTACAACTGACAGAACTCTTCATCAGAAAAACCAGCCCGCTGCTACATAGCGTACTTGGCATCTTTCTGCCACTTATTACCACCAACTGTGCGGTGCTCGGTGTAGCACTACTGAGTATCAGAACCAATACCTCATTCCTCAGCGCCGCCTTCTATGGCTTTGGCGCATCACTGGGTTTCACTCTGGTATTGATTCTCTTTTCGGCAATGCGTGAACGCATTGATGCAGCCGACGTTCCTCAACCCTTTAAAGGCAGCGCCATTGCACTGATTAGTGCGGGCTTTATGTCGCTCGCGTTTATGGGTTTCAGTGGCATGGGTTAATGGCCGGCGTAATCGTTGTCACACTACTGGCGCTGTTACTTGGATTAGCGCTGGGCGCTGTGGCGAACCGATTAAAAACAGACGACGCATCACTGGTTGAACAGATCGACCAGCTTCTACCGCAAACTCAGTGTGCACAATGCGGCTATCCGGGTTGCAGACCTTACGCCAATGCTATTGCCGAAGGCTCTGCCGATATCAATCAATGCCCGCCCGGCGGTGATGCTACTGTTACAGCACTTGCTGACTTGTTAAACCGGCAGGTTATCCCGTTAAATCCTGAATTCGGCACACAGTCACCGCCGGTAGTCGCACTTATAAGAGAATCCGAGTGTATTGGCTGCACCTTGTGTATTAAGGCCTGTCCGGTAGATGCAATAGCAGGCGCATCAAAATTAATGCATACCGTCATTAAAGATCACTGTACCGGTTGCGAACTCTGCATTCCGCCGTGCCCGGTAGACTGTATTGATCTGGTTCCGGTGTGATATCCACTCACATGGTATTACAGCAGGATAAAAAACAACGCAGCAGAATACACGGCGGCCTGGTATTCAAAGCGTCAGCCTTTGGCAATATCGAGACTGCTCCTCTGCCATCTACAGTACAGATCAACTTTGATAAAAGATCACAAATTGCAGTTAGCATCGGCGATCACGTACTCACAGGCCAGCCGCTGACACTGATGGATAATCAAACGGTTGTAAGTCATGCTTCTGTTTCAGGCCTGGTTACAACAATCAGTGCTAACACCATCATTATAGAGTCAGACCAATCAGACAGTGCGTACCGCTACCGCAAACCACAACTTAAAAACCGTGGCGACTACCAGACATTCTTCCGCTCAATGGGTCTGGTCGGACTAGGTGGCGCAGGCTTCCCGGTTAGCGACAAACTCGATTCAATTAAACCTCGGACACTACTCATCAATGCCGCCGAGTGTGATCCTGCAATCTATTGTGATGAAGCGCTTATGCAGGAAAGATCTGCAAAGATTATTAAAGGTATTGAGATTGCTCTTATCGCCACGGGTGCGACACAATGTATCATCGGTATCGAAGCAAACAAATCCAAAGCTATCGAGCAGATGAAAAAGCACTTGCCGGATCACATGCAAATGATACGCGTTCCCGCCATATATCCGAGTGGCGCCGAAAGAACACTACATACACTCTGCACCGGAAAATCCGGCAGATTGAAAGACAACAATACCATTTGTTTTAATGTTGCCACCTGTTACGCCATGTACTGTGCAGTCAATCATTTAAAGCCGGTTATTTCCCGTATCGTTACCGTGGTTCAAAAAAACGCTATCAGAAATTTTGAGGTGCGTATCGGCACATCGCTGCTGGAACTACAAAATAGTCTCAGTGAACCGCTGACCGACACACTAATCTGTGGCGGTAAAATGATGGGCCGGCCGGTTACCAGCGGCCATTGCGTTGATAAACGCAGCAACAGCGTCCTTGCAAGTAACCATCAAAACCATGCGCCACTGCCATGTATTCGATGCGGTGCATGTGAGGAAGTCTGTCCGGAGAACCTGTTGCCACAACAACTGTTCTGGCACACAGAACCACACAATACCTCAGCACTTAACGAGCTCAATCTCGATCAATGCATCGAATGCGGCTGCTGTGATGCGGTATGCCCGAGTCACCTGCCACTGGCTGGTTTATTTGGCAAAGCCAGGCAACATATCAATACTGAAAAAACAGAACAGGAAAAAGCAGCACTTGCCAAATACCGTTACGAAAAACGTCTCACAAGACAAAACGAGCAGGCTGTCAGGCAACGCAGAAAGCTTGATTCAAAAACCGCCGTTCTAACAGATAAAGAAAAATCCGAAGATGCAAAAAAAGCACTAATTGCAAAAGCCCTGCAACGCAAAAAAAGTAAAAAAAATCCAGATCCGGATCAAAGGCCTGCTCAGGATACATGATGGAGCAAGCGACTAACATTCAGAGTCCGGTGTCTGTTTCTGAAACGATGAAACTGGTACTACTTGCTCTGACACCCGGCATATTTTTATTTTTTTATCTCAATGGCTGGGGCATTGTTATCAACATCGCACTGGCAGTTCTCAGTGCAATCGCTTTTGAAACTATCGCACAAATGCTGCGCAAGCGATCCCCGGCCACCGCCTTGTCAGATTACTCAGCAGTAGTAACAGCGGTATTAATCGCGCTTTGCCTGCCACCATTAATCCCGTGGTGGATTCCGGTACTCGCTTGCGGCTTCGCGATAGTTCTGGCAAAACATATTTTTGGCGGCATTGGCAACAACCTCTTCAACCCGGCTATGGTCGGCTACGCCATTGTATTGGTTAGTTTCCCTGCCGATCTCAGTCTGTGGTTGCATCAGCCGGTTGGCTTTTCAGTGTCACTGACAGACTCACTAAAGGCAGCATTTCAAGGCGGACTAACCGTCATACCGCAGTGGGATGCAATGACCGGTGCCACTGCCCTTGATCAACACAGAACACTGACACTGCAAAACAAACCGTTAACAGACATCAATCTTCAAACAATGGGTGTATTTGGTGCCAGACACGGCGAGTGGATCAATCTGGCCTATCTTGTCGGCGGCTTATGGATGCTACAAAAAAGGATCATTAACTGGCATATACCTGTTAGTTTTCTGGGTGCACTGTTATTAGCCATGCTGCTGCACAAGCTACTGCATCCTGCATCGTTGTCAATACCGGTCAATCTGTTTGGCGGTGCCACTATGCTTGGTGCTTTTTTTATCAGCACAGATCCTGTGTCGGCAGCTGCCAGTAGCAGAGGCCGAATTATCTACGGCGGTCTGACCGGTTTTCTGGTCTACCTTATCCGCGTTTATGGCGCCTACCCGGACAGCATTGCTTTTGCAGTGCTTCTGGCCAACTGTACCGTTCCCACTATAGACCGGCTGGATATCCGGTTAAGTCGGTCCCGACAATGAACGGTATAAATTTATTCTCCGGCTCAAACAAACACGCTACTGTACTCGCGTGCTTTGCGCTTGTGGTCGCAGTAGCACTGGCCTCCACACACAATCTAACCCGTGAGCGGATCGCCGCTAACGAACAAGAGCGCGTGCAAAATACACTGGCAGAGTTACTACCGGCAGATCTCTATGATCAGCCGCTACAAGCGCAATCCATTATTATCTTCGACGATAAAGCACAAAGAAATCGAACCTGTTATATCGCACACCGCAACGGAGTACCGGTGGCAACCATCATCACCGCAGTGGCCGAAGACGGATATTCCGGAAATATTGAGATGCTTGTCGGTATACTTGCTGATGGCACCGTCAGTGGAGTGCACGTAACAAAACACGCCGAAACTCCGGGACTGGGGGACGCAATAGAATTACAACGCTCAAACTGGATACTCGGCTTTAACAACAAGAGTCTTTCGCAACCGGTAGAATCGCGCTGGACTGTAAAAAAACAGAATGGGGAATTCGATCAGTTCACCGGTGCTACTATCACGCCACGTGCAGTCATCAATGAAGTGAAAAACACGCTGCATTTTTTCGAATCTGTAAAACTGCAACTATTAACCCTATGAATGAAACCGCAGACAGATTGGCAAATCCACCAGCGGCCCGGCATTCCAAACCGGTGAATAACTGGAGGACATTGTTTGGCAATGGTTTATGGCACAACAATCCGGCCATGGTGCAGTTGCTTGGCTTATGTCCGCTGCTGGCTGTCAGCAATACAACCATCAATGGACTCAGTCTGGGTATCGCGACCGCTTTCACCGTGTTGTTGTCTAATATTTTGGTGTCAGCAAGTAAAGGTTTTCTGTTACCGGAAATACGTATCCCGGTGTACGTGATTATCATCAGTGGCATAGTCACTCTGGTCGGCTTGCTGATGCAGGCTTATGCACATGATATCTATCTGCGTCTTGGTATATTCATACCACTCATTATCACTAATTGCGCAATACTCGCACGCGCCGAGGCTTTCGCATCACGAAACCCGATGATAGACTCCGCCATAGACGGTTTAGCTACAGGAGCAGGCTTTGCTGTTGTTCTGATTCTACTCGGCGCCATCCGCGAACTGATCGGTCACGGCACCATACTGGCAGATGCACACTTGTTAACGGGCGCTACGTCATCACATCCTCTGATTGATCTGGGGGAAAACTATCGCGGACTTTTAATCGCCATTCTGCCACCCGGCGCCTTTGTACTTTTCGGGTTGTTACTGGCGCTTAGAAATCTTTATCTGCCAGATAAAAATTCCAAATGATATTCTCTCAAGACCGTACAAAGTTACGCCAGCAGTATCTTGATGTCTGGCAAAAAGCTAATCGAGGTGAAGCGCTAGAACCACTTGAAGACCTGATCGCCGATGTGATTCGCGATCATCCCGAATATCACCCACTGCTTGGCAATGAAGATGCTGCCATCAACTCGGAGTTTTATCCGGAGCACGGTACCACCAACCCTTTTCTGCATATGGGTATGCACATCGCGTTGCGAGAACAGGTTGCAACAGATCATCCAGCGGGAATTGCAGATCTGACTCGCAAACTAATACTCAGATACCGCGACAGCCACGAAATGGAACATCACATGATGGAACCGCTGGGTACGATTTTATGGCAGGCGCAACGCGATCAGACAGAGCCGGATCAACAACAGTATATGGAACTGCTCAGATCACTGGTCAAAACCCGCAGCTGACACACTGTTGCCACCTTTTTCATAGAATCGCCGTAACAGCAATGGCAGAACATACATTGGCAATTGCCAAACACCCAGAAAGATAAAGAAATCCTCGCCCAAAGAAGAGCCTGCAATTGCCGCGACCATACCCATATTGCGGTAAGCACATAGCAATGCACCGGTTGTTGCATCACGTGCGCCGAGAAAATACAGTGCAATAAAGGTAAGTAGTTGTACACCAATGCTGATACCAAATGCCAGTAACATATAAGATAGCAGTCGCGTGCTGTCACTGAGCATCATCTCACCAACACCATCCATTACCGCCAAACCGAAAAATACCAATAACATCAGTGTTACAGATGGCATTGTCTGTTGCAGCCATTGATCGGTCTGGTTGCTGATAACTCGTCTCAGCAACCAGGCAAGGATTATCGGCAGTACGATAAAAAGCACAATACGCAAACAATACGTGTAGAGATCTATTGAACTCTCAGCGCCGAGCATCAGTTGTAAAAACACATACAGTGGAATGGGCATCAATATCGCCCCTGCCAGTCCGACTACAAGTGAAAGCGCACCGTTAAGATTAAACAGTCGGGCTAATGCTGTTGTTGCAGTTATAGAGCCTGCACACAACGCAATGACTGCAAACAGATGCAACTGTGGTGATAACACCGGCTTTAGAAAAAAGTAACAGATCGCCGGCAACATTAGCAGCTGCCAAATCAAAATGATCCAGCAGGCACGTTCTCTGAACGCTACACGTGCTGCCTCTGCAAAACTCACCTGCAACACAGCAGATAGAAACAGCAGGAAAATTATTGGCAGTAAAAAAGGTTTAAACAGTGATGCCAGTGGCGCATACGCAATGCCGATAAATATCGAACCTGCCAGCAAGGCCAGCTGCCAGCTTTTATGCAAAGCTCTGTTCCCGTTCGAGCACTGAGTCAAACCAGCTTGTCTTAAGTTTGACGATACATTTCAAATAGCTTTTCAAGTTACTTTTCAGGGCAATTCAACTTTCGACTGGCGCCAGTATCTGTCTAATTCTTCGGCACTGGTATTCGACACCTCGCCACCGTCTGCTTTAATGGCATTTTCAATATATTTAAAACGGGCTTCGAACTTGGCCGTGGCTCTTTTCAGTGCGAGTTCCGGATCTACTTTCATATGCCTGGCCACATTAGTTACTGAGAACAACAGGTCGCCCAGTTCATCTTCTATGGCATCTTTCTCTCTGCTGGCGGCGGCCTGGCGTAGTTCATTCAGTTCCTCATCGAGCTTATCCAGTACCGGCGTCAGATCATCCCAGTCAAAACCTACCCGTGCTGCTCGCTTTTGTATTTTTTCCGCGCGCATTAAGGCAGGTAATGCGAGTGCGACACCATCGACTGCAGAAACAACGTGGTGTGACTTTTTCTCCCGTTCCTGTTGCTTGATTGACTCCCAGTGTGCTTTTTGTTCCTCAACACTATCGAATGTTGTATCTGAAAAAACATGCGGGTGCCGATCAACCATCTTCTGCGCTATCACCTGTGCCACATCTTCAAATTCAAACAGATTCTGATCGCTTGCAATCTGTGCATGAAAAACTACCTGCAACAATAGATCGCCCAGTTCTTCACGCAACGCCTGATTGTCTTTACGATCAATCGCATCGGCGACTTCGTAAGCTTCTTCAATGGTATAGGGTGAAATTGTCTCGAACGTTTGTTCAATATCCCACGGACACCCGTTCTCCGGGTCACGCAATTTAGCCATAACATTGAGCAGGGCGCTCATGTTCGGTAGCCGGGTATTTTCGACAGTCATCGCACACAGTATCCGGTTTGGTGGAAGATCCCACTCAACACCAGTTTACCGTGCTAAAGCTAAAATTATAAAGGCAATATCAGCCCGGAGAATAGCCCGGACTGACAGATGCCATGTAAGCCTGTACTACTTAGAACTGCAACCGGACGCCGACGTGAATGTTGTCGTCAAGCTCAAGAGTGAAGTTGTCATCGTTCTCAACTTCCAGCAGTCTGTAGCCAACGAAAGCCTTGGCAGCCGGCACAATTTCAATGCTGAGTCTCGCTGCAATCTCGAGCAGGGACTCAGTATCACCGAAAGTGGTGATACCGGGAGTAAAGAATCCCTCGATCTTAAAATCAATAGGGTTGTTCCTGGCTGGTCTTTGTATTTTGATACCACCACCGATAGCCAGAGCACCAACACTGGTATCGTCCTGGTCCACCTGTCCCGCATAGGCCTTGATACCAAATTCCAGCTGATACGGTACACGTGTGAGGGTTTGATTACCGACTGCGATCAGTTTGGCATGCGCAACGGCATCATCGAGATCATTAAAAAACAAACCAAATGTCAGTTGTCCGGATGATTCCAGTTGTCCACCACGTTTACCACGGGTGAATGTACGCACTGGAGTAATGTATTCTAAATTTGCGGTTTCGTTGCTAAATGAAAGATCAATACCCATAACTCGGGGACTGGTTGAAAGCAAAAAACCCAAAACGATGACTGGTAAAAGTTTGCGCATGGTGTTTCCGTTTATCAGGTACTTTCGCCGTCTGCTCCTGATATAAGCCTGCCATGAGTTAATAACTCACGCATTCAGAATCAAAATCAAAACAACTGAAAGTTAGCGGTGTACGAATTGTTAGCGGAGGGCAGAGCGACTACCCGAGTTAAAGATCCTACCGGAGACAACATCAAACTAAAATACCGCAGACACTTAAATCTCCATACAATTCAGATAGCAAGAGGTGCCTGATAAACAATCACTTTAAGTTTTCCAGCTTACCTGGTTGCGTAATAACCGCTTATCTACTCAATAAAACTGTAGTAACACCTACAGGCTTAGCAGAGCAGCGTTACAGATTGGTAAAATATTCTGGTGTTATTGATTAGCAAATAGTAAGCAATGATCGGTAGTTAAAACGGGTAGTAGCATCAAAACGACCTGCTGCTTAGCGTTGTTTCAGCTGAAATGCACTTCATGTGAGAGCATGATGTCTTTAGAAAATACAAATTTGCCTGACACTTTCCCGCCGTCAAGTACCCTTGGAAGCCAGATTCGATCATCTGCCCACATTTCATTGTAGGGAATATCATCCAGTTTGAACCAGATCGGAATTGCTTCATCAGTTTCAGTCGGCTCACCTTCAAAGACTGTACTGATGAAAACATGAACATGTATTGAGTAGCCATCAATAAACTGGAATTTGAGCTCTCCACAGGCAGTGGTTTCCAGTACCGAGATACACAGTTCCTCACGCACCTCCCTCAATGCACATTGACGCGGGGTTTCACCGGCTTCCAGTTTGCCACCCGGGCCGTTGATCTTGCCGGCGCCCAGACCACGTTTCTTGCGGATCAGCAATACTTCATTATCACGCAGCACAAACACCAGGGTCGCGATGTCAGTCGCAACCCACGAGTCGTCAATTTGATCAACTGTCGGGATCTTTGCCATCGCAATCTACCGTTATGTCTGCGTATCGGGTGAACCGGGCACATTATACTAATGCTACTGGCAGGTTGATACGCAGGTTCGGAGATTATTCGTCGGCTTAAAATTAAATCACACCCGGTCACAAGTGATTTAACTTTATTTTTGAACAAACAGTGCGTAACAAAACTCGAAGCACTACAGCTACCTCACACTTGATGTAGAGGGTTGCAATAGGCACTATCTACGTTAATTTGGATAAAACTTAAGGTGAAACCAGTCTATGACAGCTGATGTAATCCAGTTCCTGCAAATGCGACGATCAGTAGTAGCGAAAAAGATGCTGCCCGTCGCGCCTTCGGAGACAGATCTGGAGAACATCATCTCCTGTGGTTTACGTGTACCGGATCATTCAAACGTACAGCCCTGGAAAATAGTGGTGATTCAAGGTGAAGCGCGTAAACATTTTGATGAACAGGTCATCCTTAGGGCGGCCGAAAAATCAAGTACAGAGACATTAAACGATACGACCAGACAACTGGAATCACAACGTATGCAACGCAGTGGTGCCGTGCTTGCAGTTGTCTGCAGCTTTGTCGTGCCACACAAAATACCGGTTTGGGAGCAACAGCTTTCTGCCGGTGCTGTATGTTCGCATCTGCTTATCGCGGCTCAGTCTCTCGATTATGCAGCGCAATGGATAACCGAATGGCCTGCGTATAATCCGGATGTTATTGCAGCGCTCGGTGGCAATCCGGCCAGCGACAGAATTGCCGGTTTTATCCATATCGGTAAAAAGCAGAACCAACCCGATGAACGCAAGCGGCCGGTAAAAGAAGAAAAGGTCAGCTACTGGCGCGCGCCGTAATCTGTTCACCATAAACAATCCTGCATAGACCCGTATCAACGGTCACTTCCTTATAAGCTAAATCCTGGCATTACCTTTCGTTCATACTCGCCCGTACTGGCAGCGAGTCATAATTTGTGTCCTAAGCTCTACCTCAAACATTGAAGAGGTGGCATTTTCAATGGCAACAGCCATCAAGCCGCCTGCGAGTAACACCACCGAGGTGAGAGCATGAAAAGAGCATTACATTTATCACTTTTGATTGTCGCGGTTGCGTCGGTCTTTGGTTTACCGTATTCACATGCAAACGCTCCAGCCTGTGAACTCCCGAATAGCGACAGCGACAATGATGGATGGGGCTGGGAAAATGATCGCAGCTGTCTTGTAGTTGATGATTCTGCAAGTGCGATTTCAGAAGATGATATTGAAGCTGCACCTTCTGAGCCTGAAGTCGCCACACCTCCAATATCTGCAACCGACAGCGATACATCGACAAGTCCTGCATGCTCCAGTGCAGACGTTGATTCGGACGGTGATGGCTGGGGCTGGGAGAACAACGCCAGTTGTTTAGTCACAGTGACAACACAATCCGCCAACAGATCTGATCCGGTAGCAGAAGCAATTCCTCCACAAGCCGCGGAGGAACCGATAGCTGAAAGTGATTCAGAATCAACAGAGTCTAATGCAGAGTTATCGGAAATTATCGACGGACTTTACCGAGGCAGAGTCCCGGTCTGTTCAAGCCCGAATTCTGATATTGACGGTGATGGCTGGGGTTTTGAATTTCATACCAGCTGTAAGGTAGTAGAAGGATATATTGCACCGGATGCTATTCCCGATATTGCACCGAAGGGCAATTCCTCGCAACAGGAAGTCGGTGTTGTCTATGAACAGGACTTCAACATTGCTGAAACCGGTCTCTACCAGGCAGATCAACTGAATTCTGAATGGCAATCACCACACTGGCATCTGGGTTTTGATCAGGGACGTGTCAGCATTGTCGATACCGGCGGTCGCCATGGTAATGCAATGCAAGTCACTTACCCTGCCGGACGCTATGGTGCTGCAGGTGCCACTGCATTTTTATCCGATGTGCAATTTGGCATGCTGCTACCAAAATCATACGAAGAACTCTATATTGCCTATGACATCCGTTTTGAAGAGGGCTTTGACTTCGTTAAAGGCGGCAAGCTTCCGGGTTTGTGCGGATACGATGTAAATCAGGCGTCCAATACCGGATGCAACACCGGCGGTGGTTACCCGAGCGGCTATGACGGTTGGAGTGCACGAGGCATGTGGCGCGAAGACGGTATACTTGAAAACTACGTCTACCATGCCTCGCAACGCAATTTCTACGGTGACGATGAGTTCTGGGATGTGAGCGCTGAACCGGGTGTCTGGCACCGGGTTCAACACCGGGTTGTACTGAATACACCGGGCCAGAAGAACGGTATTCTCGAAGCCTGGTTTGACGGCACCAAAGTGCTTTCACTACAAAACCTTGAGTACCGTAAAACCAACACCATTGGCATAAACCTCTTCTACTTCAGCACCTTCTTCGGTGGTAATGACGCGAGCTGGGCTCCCTCGACTGATCAGGTCATGAATTTCGACAACTTTGTGTTATCGACAAGTCTGATCGAATAAGCAATATGGCGAACGCTGGCAACCATCTATACTCCGGAGTGCAGGAATAATTTTACCATCCGGGATAACTTTACGATGACGCTGGAAAAACCAGACAACAATCCGTGGCAAACCGTTTCCACCAGAGAGATTTACGACAATCCGTGGATTACCCTGCGTGAAGATAAAGTCATCAACCCGTCGGGTGGTGACGGGATCTACGGTGTTGTCCACTTTAAGAATCTCGCTATTGGCATAGTTCCGGTCGATGATGATCAACACACCTGGCTGGTAGGTCAATATCGATACTCACTGGAAGAATATTCATGGGAAATACCCATGGGTGGGTCACTCCATGCTGATGGTCCGCTAGATGGTGCAAAACGCGAACTCAAGGAGGAAACCGGTCTGATAGCATCAAACTGGCGAACACTCATGAAAGTTCATCCGTCTAACTCCGTGTCGGACGAAGTCGGCTATGTTTATCTCGCCACCGGGCTTACACAGGGACCGATGGAACACGAGGAAACTGAAGATCTGCTGATAAAACGTCTGCCGTTACAGGAGGCCATTAACATGGCCATGAACAATGAAATCACAGACTGCATCTCGATTGCTGCACTGCTTCGCCTTGGCATGGACATTCAAAGCGGTGAGTTTGTCGTTTAATTTGTATTGTCCGTCCAGCCAACCTGGCTGATGAGTTTTTCTTGTAAGTCTTGCAGATGAAAAAAATAATACTTGATACAGACCCCGGAATAGACGATGCAATGGCGATTTGCTATGCACTGAATCATCCGCAACTTGAAGTTTTAACACTTACAACCATCTATGGTAACGTTGCAACGGATCTCGCAACCCGCAACGCACTAAGGCTTTGCGAATTAAATAACCAGCCCGTACCTGTGGCAACGGGCGCTGTCAAACCACTTGAAATCCCGCCAAACAAGGTGGCAGATTTTGTACATGGCTGCAATGGATTTGGAGAAATCGAACTACCGCCTCCAGCATTACAGGCAGCATCTGCAAGTGCCGCAGAGTTCATAGTCGATCTGGTTAACAAACATCCGGGTGAGATAACACTGGTTGCAGTTGGTCCTTTATCCAATCTTGCGATAGCGCTGGAGCTGGCACCAGATATTACGCATAAAGTAAAAGAAGTGGTTGTAATGGGTGGTGCGTTTCATCGCAATGGTAACGTCAGCGAACACGCAGAAGCGAATATCTGGAATGATCCTCACGCGGCGAAAAAAGTATTTACTGCAGACTGGCCTGTAATCATCCAAGGATTGGACGTGACCTATCAGATTAGCTTTTCGCCAGAGTACTTTGAAGAAATAGCAACACAGTCACCGGTGGTCGGTGGTTTTCTGCGCGATGCAGCTGCTTTTTATAGTGCCTTTTATAAAAAACAACATAACTTCGATGGCTGTTGCCCGCATGATCAGCTCGCGCTTTCCTATGTAACAAATCCACAATGGTATACCTTCGAACATGGAATAGTTGATGTGGTTACTGAAGGTGAAGCAATTGGCAAGACAACAATTGAAGCGGCAAAACACACTAACAAGTCGATTGCCACCGGTGTAAACCGGGAAGCTTTACTTGACGAATATAAAAGAGTGTTATCACTGGCACGATAGCGTAAAAGTGAACATTGGTGGATGCGCCTTTGGCTTATCCACCCTACCCCGGGGTATAGAAGTGTCAGGTAAGTATCAACTGTCTGCCTGCAGCAGAATTTCAATATTGCGAAGTCCTTCCTGACCGGATACTTCGACTCGCGTATTGCCACCGATTGCACTGACAAAGTTTTTGATTTCTCCGACATAAGGATTCAACACTGTAAACTCCAGCGGCTCATCATTTATGGTGATTATTCCTCTGCCATTGGTCGCAAGTGTTCCTTCTCCAACGATAACCGCACCGGAACAACAGATTTCAAATCGGGAGGTTGCCTTGAACATCACAGACGTTACGACATCTGCTATCGCACCATTACCGAACTGCATACTGAGACTGGCGGTTTCATCGTGCGGTCCGCCGTAGGCAGTTTTATCAATCAGTGAAGTGACTCCAGTCACCTCGCCACACGGCGGCATTAACATCCAGCGCAGAAAATCGACACAATGCGTACCGACACCTGCCAGTCCCCACCAACGACCCTGTTCTGAATGTGCCCGCCAGTTACTGTTATCCTGTGCCTTCCATGTCCACATTGCTCTGGCGTAGTGTGGCTTACCGAATTTGCCGCTGTGCAGCATACTGGCTACCTGACGATGTCCGTCATGCCAGCGCATATGGTAGGCAATGGCAAGTTTCACACGCTCCTGTAAACAGGCGTCGCAAATTGCTTTCGCGTCTTCAGCTGTTGTTGCTATAGGTTTTTCTATCAACACATGTTTACCGGCTCTTGCACAAGCCACTGCCTGTTGCGCATGCGAACCATCAGGGGTGGCAATGATTACCGCATCAAGCGCCGGGTCAGCCAGGAATGCTGCCAGTGAGTCAAATGCACAATACTTTGCCTGTGCACCATGTTTAGCAGCAAAAGATTCTGCCCTTTGTGTTTCACGACTTAAAACACTCCAGAAAGTCGCACCGTCAACCTGATTAAGTGCAGGTATAAGCTCGGAATCTGCGATACGGCCGGTACCAATAATGCCGATATTTACTTTCATATCACTCGTTGATGGTTAACAGCAGAGAAATTCTTTGCACAGAACGACAACTATACAGAATCAACTTCGTATACGATACACAGCACCACACCGGGTAGAGCCATGACGAAATTACTTACGCAACACTGTAAACACTGGATCTTCGATATGGACGGCACACTGACACTCGCCGTTCACGACTTTGATGCGATCCGTAAAACGCTCGGTATTGCAGAAGGCAAGCCCATTCTCGAAGCGATAGATGAAATGCCGCAGCAACAGGCCGCAGAGATAACGCAGCAGTTGTTTACACTGGAGATGGAAATAGCCAAACAGACGATACAACAACCCGGGGCACGGGAACTACTGGAGTATCTTGCAGGAAATGACTGCACTCTGGGTATTCTTACCCGCAACGCAGTTGCCATAGCACAAGCCACACTCGAGGCTGCGGATCTGGCAGCGTTCTTCAGCCCCGAATCGGTACTGGGGCGGGAAAGCTGTGCTCCCAAGCCGGACCCGGCCGGTGTTAATCTGCATCTCGCTGCCTGGCAAGCTACCGCAGATACCACTGTGATGGTGGGTGACTACATGTTCGACCTTGAGTCCGGCCATCGCGCTGGTGTTCACACAGTACACCTCGACGTCGATGGCGGGCAACAATGGCCACAGCTGACTACCTGCAGAGTTAAGTCACTTGATGAACTAAAACAACTGGCAGGTGGCTGACATCAGTCTTGCACCTGCATCTGAACTATCGTTCACGGGCAACAACAAAAGACTCATTTAAAAACCACAGCCCGCCGTGTCGACTAACCACTTCTCGCGTTGCCTCAATGTAGGAATTATCGAGCATTGCCTGATCTATCTGTTCATCGGACATCTGCGCCACATAAACCGCCGCATTCCACGCCGCCAGCAATGCCGAAGTGCCGATATTGGTTATTTCCTCAGGCAATGAGTGCAAACGGTATTTAAACAAAGCGCTCTCCTCCGATGTCACACAACAATGCAAATCCGATCCTGCACCGAGTGCTTTACTGAGCGCTTCAATGATATCGTGGCGAGGCGTTACAAAAGGTTCTTCATCAGGCCAGATCTTTCTGATGATCTCCATACCCGGATCATAGCCGGTCGACTGCACTACAATCATACGTCCGTCTATTGCCAGCGCATTGGCCATGGGTGCCAGCACTGAGCTTACCTTTTTCTCAGCCGATGTTCTGCAACGATACGGCTGCGCACAGATGATCATGTCATAACCGTCCTGCAACGGCTTTTCAGCAGGAATTACCGAGTCGAGTGCAAATTTCTGATCTTCGCGGTACAGCACAATCATGGCCGGATTTACATATAAGGGGTTACCTGTTTTCGGACTGGGTCTGGTCTGCCACCCTTCATGAATAATCTCAGTCAGATCACGCAACTGACTATCGAAATGCTTGGCCGTTGTGCCTTCAAGTGCGATGTCCCAACGTTTAAAATTGGCCTGCTCTTCAGGTTTTGCAGGATAGAGGCTGGCGGCTTCAGCGTAGCGCATATTGGTAATCACCAGCACCATCTGCGGGTGCTCGGCAAACCGGTCAGCCATTTTCTCAAGGCCAAGTCGCACATCCTCCATACTGATTTCTTTTGCTGCTGCAAGAAAAGGTATTTCAGGATAACGATCATGCATAGCTCGCAGAACATGCGACAGCACATTCGCATCACCCATACCCGCATCAAACATTCTTAGTGCCGGTGGCTTTGGATTAAGCTTGTCCAGCTCTTCATTAATACGCTGGGCAATCGACCACTTTTCATCGGTGGTGGTAACAAACAGCAGGTATTTTTCGCGGCTGTCAAAAAAACGCACCGGCTGTGCAGTGGTAGAGGAATCGATGGTCACAAGTGCACCTGAGTTTACGGGTTAAAGCGAGACAGAATATTTCTGCTACTGACGCATATAACAGTAGTGTAGTTCAGTAAACATTAGAATCGCGAATCTGGTAATTTTTTACACATTGTTCAGGGCAATTACTGTCGCGAATAAGCCTGCGCTCGTGCTACTCTCCTGATTGTCAGGCCGACATTTCGTCAGATCTGTACTGCTAAAGTGCCACACACCTCAATGCTTTCATTTTTCGAAAAACTCACCACAGCCTACCCGGTTGAAGAACCGTCTACGTCACCGGAAAATCTGTTTTCATTTTTCCGCCACTATAGTCGCGGTATGGAATGGCCGTTGGTAATGGTTGCCATCCTGACTGCCACCATGGCCGCTTTGGAAGTGATGTTATTTGGCTTTCTGGGTCAACTGGTAGACTGGCTCGGCGATAAAAACCCGCAAACCTTTCTTGCTGAAGAAAGCAGCACACTTTGGCTAATGGCCTTTGTGCTGCTTGTGGCACTACCGATAGTGTCGCTGCTTCATTCACTCATCATGCATCAGTCGCTACTCGGCAATTTCCCGATGGCAATCAGATGGAATGCACACCGCTACCTGCTCAGGCAAAGCCTGTCTTTTTATCAGAACGATTATGCCGGACGCATTGCGACTAAAGTCATGCAAACCTCGCTGTCTGTTCGCGAAGCAGTGATGAAGCTGCTCGATGTGTTTGTTTATGTAGTTGTCTATTTTTCGTCCATGCTGATAATCGTCATGCAATCGAGCCTGATTTTAATGCTGCCACTGTTTATCTGGCTCTGTCTCTACATTGCTACCCAGTGTTACTTTATTCCTAAACTAAAACGAATTTCGACACTTCAGGCTGATGCGAGATCATTAATGACCGGCAGAGTGGTAGACAGTTACACCAATATTGCAACGGTCAAATTATTTGCCCATACAGAGAGAGAAACAGATTACGCAAAAACTGCCATGGATGAGTTTTTGCAAACAGTTTATATACAGATGCGTTTATCATCAGGCATTGAGATCTGTCTGAGTGTACTTAACTATCTGCTGATTTTCAGCCTTGCGGCATTGTCCATCAACTTATGGATCAAAGAAGCAATAAGCATTGGTGCGATTGCCATTGCCATTAGTCTCGCACTGCGGCTTCACGGTATGTCACATTGGATTATGTGGGAACTAAGTGCATTATTTGAAAATATCGGCACCGCAATCGATGGTAAAAACACATTATCTAAAAAGCTCACGATTACAGATGTGGCAGATGCACCAGCACTAAAAGTGAAGCACGGTGAAATTAGTTTCGACTCTGTTGAGTTTAACTACGGCGGTGATGAGCAGGTTATAAGTGCGCTGCAACTGACTATAAAACCCGGTGAAAAAGTTGGCATAGTCGGCCGCTCCGGCGCCGGCAAGTCTACATTGGTGAATCTACTTATGCGTTTTCACGATGTAGAAGGCGGCAGAATTTGCATCGACGGACAAAACATAAGCCAGGTTACTCAAAACAGCTTACGTCAACAGATAGGCATGGTGACCCAGGACACCTCGCTACTACACCGAACGGTTCGCGAGAATATTATCTATGGCAGACCGGATGCATCAGAGCAGCAAATGATTGAAGCTTCAGAAAAAGCAGAAGCACATGAATTCATAAGCAAACTCAGCGACCCCCACGGCAACCAGGGCTACAACGCACAGGTTGGAGAACGCGGGGTAAAATTATCCGGCGGCCAGCGACAGCGGATAGCCATAGCTCGCGTGTTACTTAAAAACGCACCTATTCTGATACTCGATGAAGCAACCTCTGCACTTGACTCCGAAGTAGAAGCAGCAATACAAAAAAGCTTTACTCAATTGATGGACAATAAAACAGTTATTGCCATCGCACACCGCCTTTCAACCATTGCTGCGATGGATCGGTTAATAGTAATGGACAATGGACGCATCATAGAACAGGGATCACACAACAATCTGCTGCAGCTCGACGGCTTGTACGCGAGCCTTTGGAAAAGACAGACATCAGGCTTTCTCGGTATTGAAGAAACAGACAATCCAGTCGAAAGCTGATTTCAGTTTGTTTGCAGGTAATCACCGATTCGATCAACGAACGCTACATCTGCACCACTGAGCTCAACGGACTTGAGTTCTGCAACAGTGCACCATTTGATTTGATCGTGATCGGTGAGCACAAACTCACCCTGCCAGTCGGAAACCATAAAGCAATGCAATTCGATTTCACGACTGCCAGTACAGTGGTAAGTGCTATGGATAAAGTGACCAAGCGAGTAACCTTGCAACTGACCAGCGTCAATATGAACGTGCAGTTCTTCAGCGATTTCCCGCACCAGTGCTTGTTCGAGAGATTCACCGGGATCGCGTTTACCTCCCGGAAATTCCCATAAGCCCGCGTTTGACAAGCCGCTTTTTTTACGACAGACGAGTACTTTGTCAGCGCGCTTGAATACTGCTGCAACAACTTGAATTCTGTCTGCCCGTTTGATGTCAGAAAGACACTGTTCGATCAGGCTACAGTTTACTCTTCCAGCTCATCAAGCTGGTCAAGTTCATCGAGCATATCAAGTTCATCAAGCACTTCATTATTGGTTGACGGTGCTTCAGGATCAGCCGGTACATAGTCAATCTTATCGCAGTCAGCCACCTGACAACGGCGATAGGCGAGATAGGTTTCACGCATATAAGTGTAGGGATCAAGCGCCGCCAGCTCGAGCAATTCTTCCTTGCCAAGCAGCTTGGTACGCTGATCAACCAGGCCCAATGCCACCAGCCCCGAGACAGAATCAACACCCGATAAATCACTGATTGAGCCAAGAGTCTCCATCTGCAGGTAGGTGTCAAACGCAGTACCAACAGCACTGCGAAGTGTTCTTGGTCCTAACACCGGTAACACAATATAGGGTCCCTCCGGCACTCCCCATACACCCAGTGTCTGACCGAAGTCTTCGTTATTTTTTTTAAGTTCAAGCTCTGACGCAACATCTATCACGCCCCCCAGCCCAAACAGCGAGTTGAGTGCGACTCGCGAAGAATCACTCATTGCCTGACCGACTTTGCCTTGTAACGCAGAGTTTGCAGCCACACCGACATCTCCAACGTTACTGAAGAAATTACGTACCGCAACACGCAAAAGATCGGGGGTGTGTTCAACATAGTTCTCCGCGAGAGGCTTCAATGCAACTTCATCGAGACGCTCATTAAACCTGAACATCATCCGGTTATATGATTCGAGTGGATCGTGACTACTGGCGGATGACAATTCGATTCCCGAATCATTGTCAGAATCGGCTGATGAAACATTGTCTTCATCGCTGCTCAGCCATTCGTCCATGACGGTTTCAGCGGCAACAGAAAGTGCTGTCGAAAACAAATCGCTATCGAAGTAACGCGACAGGGTGCTTTCAGCAGATGCAGGGGTTGCCAAAGACAGGCCGAGGCTCAGGCTGGTGATTGCTATCAGTTTTTTCATTTTCATCTCTTCACATCATTTCGACACCGTGCAGCTACAGGGCAGCCGCCGGCTCGTCAACCTCATATGATGATTCTATTGGGGCAGAAGCGTCGAAATCAAGGCATCGATAGTCAAGTAGTGCAATATCTGTCACAGGGTCGAACAACAACCTGCAACCCTGACCCGACATGTTTACCGGGTTTCCCTGATTTTGCGCGTATAATGCCTACCACCGACTGAATCAATTCAACAGAGTTCACCAATGACGCTTACCGCTTCAGTTCAGGCGTTTGTCCTCCACTTTGGAGAAATGGGCAGTCGCTGGGGAATCAACCGCACTGTCGGTCAGATCTATGCGCTGCTGTTTTTATCCAAAGATCCACTCAACGCCGATCAGATCACCGAGTCACTTGGTATATCCCGCAGCAACACCAGCATGGGCCTGAAAGAGCTGCAATCGTGGCGCCTGGTCAGACTGCAGCATGTACCGGGCGACAGACGTGAATATTTTTCTACCCCGCAGGACATCACCGAAATAGCACTGACGTTGGTGGAAGAAAGACGCAAACGCGAGCTCGATCCAACCCTCACTCTGTTGCGTCAGACTTTAATGGAAGAACCGGTAGATACTGCAGAGGAACATGCGCACAATCGCATGCAGCAAATGTGTAATCTGATGGAGCTGGTGTCAGACTGGTCTCACGATTTACAAAAGCTGTCACCCGGTGAAGTTGATCGACTGTTAAAACTGGGGCGAGCAGTGCCCAGCTTACTAAGAATGAAAGACAAACTTTCAATTATCAGCAATAGATCAGATAAAGACCTCGGCAAATAACTCGATCAACAAGCACTTTGTACATGAATAAAACATTTAACAAAGGTACCGGTTTTCTCAATGTACTCAAAAGTGCTCTGGCGGCAGCCGTGGGCGTTCAATCTTCAAAAAACCGTGAACGGGATTTTAAGCACGGTAAACCCATACACTTTATTGTGGCGGGCATTCTGTTGACTTTAACCTTTTTGTTGTTGATAGGCCTGTTCGTTAACATAATGATAAACACCAACACCTGACAAGCATCATGTTGCTACCACCGGTTTGATTCACAGCCAGGTTCGCAAACTGACTGACTTATTGAAGATTATTCAGTCAGACTTTATCCATTCTATCCAGCGCACGCTGCACGCTGTCTGCGCGAATGCTGTTTTCCACAGGTTTGGTTTTTTTGTCGTCCGAAGGACTCCAGACTGGAGATAACTCCCAGTTTTTCCACTCTTGCGAGTCACTTGTGTCTTTTATCGTTGGGGTATTTTTTTCTTCACGCAGCGTATCTTTCATACGTCGGTAGTCTTTTGTATTGGTTAACTCGCCTCGTGCTAACCGATCCT
The DNA here is from genome assembly GCA_964550655.1 of uncultured Granulosicoccaceae bacterium. GTDB lineage: Bacteria > Pseudomonadota > Gammaproteobacteria > Granulosicoccales > Granulosicoccaceae. Next base: position 8,905 of record CAZKAQ010000010.1, on the reverse strand, counting down.
TGAACTCTTTACTCATGGAAACCGCGTCCTGATAGTGGTGTTGCAGATCCCGGCGCGGGATCTAACAGTTAGTTTGTTTGAACAACATTGGAGCACAGCTACCCCAGTGTAACCGGATTCAGGATTAAATGCGGTGAATGAGTAAACAGGATCGGCAGGATTTCACAAAACACAGATCGAAATACCAGACAAACAAAATCATTAAAATCGGTTTAATTACTTTGAACTGTTACTCAATATTTCCTTGTCAGTTGCCATTTAGGCTGACTGTGTCAGAGAACTGGCAAATTGCAGCAGATAGACTTTCTGCTGTTTTTATCCGGGAGCCTGCACATGAGCAGCGCACTAAAGACCACGCTACAGACAGCAGCTATTGCGCTATCCAGTCTGGCCATAGCCTCTACAACAACGGTAGGCGCCAACACGACCGATCAGGCTGGCATCACAACTTACGAGTGCGGTTCGACGTTTGAACCCGGCAATTACCTGCCGACTTCACAGCACGAAACCAGTGACTACTTCCAGCTGAAACCGACTATATTCGATGATGCAGTTTATGACCAGGTGCGGGACTTTGGCGACAGACTAAACGGCAGATGGTACGGTACAGTGCTCGATATCAGATGCCTTGATACTTATGAAGAGTCACACACAAGTGTTAAGAGCTTTAGGGTAGATGCTAAAATTAAAAAGCATTTTCAGGGCGCTCTGATCATGGAAATACATCAGGAAAACGCAGAAGAAACAAGCCTTGATCGGGTTTTTCTCGCCCCCGAGACAGAGCTCGATCCAATACTTGACCTGAGTGATCAGCTGCTGATAACAAACGGTCAGAGAACCGGACACCGAAGCTATCAACTGGATTTCTCCATACCGGATACCTTGATCTATAACGATAAGTACCGCAGATTAGCCAATCGCTCTGAAGTAGTTGAAAGATTTGAACGGTTAGGTTTAGAAGGCAGACCACCCGCACCATTCGGTCAACGACTGGTACACGAGATTAAAACCGTATTAATCAAGGAAGCCGAGCTGACAGTACACCGCGATGTCTACGTCGACGGTACTTTTGTCGCACAACAACATTGGCAACTTAGACGAATTTAGTCGAACGCCATTCCAGACTCGGGCTATGCGATTAGCCCGATGGCTTGGTATCTACACTTTGCAGTGAAGACTCCAGTACAAAGCCGGTGATTGCCGATTCGTCGTTGGTGCCGACATGCACCCATTCACCCTGCTGTTCGAACGCAGTAACAATCTCACCGCGATCAAGCGACAACACCGTTTCAGATTGCGCTGATGGAGATGATTTTACTTCTGTGGCGTCAACACGCACCGACCGTAACGGCAAAGGCCGGCTTGTGTCTGTGCTAACAGCCGCCCTCGGAAGGGTCGACGTACTGATTGCTATCGGCACAGGCTCGGGCGCAGCAACGGAAGCGATAATCACCGTATCAGCTGCCTCTTGAATAGTCGGCGTCGTCGCTGTTGCTGAAACAACTTTCTTTTTTCGAGCCGTGCTGAAAACAGTTGTCGCTGGCGTTTCACTGGCAACAGCGGTCGTTTCAACAGGTGGTGACACAACTTCAGTATCTGCGATAGATAATACGCTCGGTTCATCGGGCACAGGAAGCCCGGTCACTGACGAGTTATCGGGGGAGCTATCGGTTCGGGCATCTGCGGTCGGCAGTACCTGAGGTACCGACTCGGCAGAATCTGACGACGCTGAATTGTCAGCCTCTTGAGGCTCTATGCTGACAACTGTCTCGACTGTTTCCAATACAGGTTCTTCAATTTCAGCGGCGGGCGTCGTCACCGAGGGTACAATTTCGGTGGTGGCGTTCGGCAGTACTTTTTGTTCTAAATCTTGCGAGGCAATTTCTACAGGAATTTCCGGAGAAATCTGCACCGGCTCAGCTGATGTGGAATCAGCGTCTGCCGCTGGCAACACGTCCGACACCGGCTCGGCAACCTGTGTCACTTCGGAAACGCTGCTATCTTCCTGCACTGCAGTGGCAACAGCTTTTTCAGTTTTTACACCAGATTCCGGAGGTGCCTCAGCCTCCGCCCGGAGACTGTCGAGATTGAAAATATGCCGGGTCGGCTGCTCGCCCTGATAACCATCCATGGCCACAATTTCTTCAGGCGAAAGCTCCGGTAAGCTACCGTAGACCAGCAAACCGACAAATAGCACTGCCAGCAAGACACCACCTGCAAACAAACCAACAGAAGGTCGCCTTTTTCTAAGCCGCGGGATGTCCGACAGATCGCGCTCATCTATATAGTCAAAGTGTTGCACGGGCATCATTGGTCCTTATAATTATTACATATATGATACATATGTACCGCTATTAGTACACTAAATATTGCCATTATAAAAACATTCTTGGGTTGTTTCGAGCCACAGTTCCAGCATTATCGAACAAACCCGCAAAACGCAGTAAAAAACCAGCCGCTGAACGCCACAAGATCCCGTTGCCTTCCACCAGCATTCACTCTACAGTGCCAGCCTGCAACAGGATTCGCTGATAAACGATCCGTGAACGCATCGCTTGAACGCAATATCACCCTCTATCCGGTTTATAGCGCCGCGGCCAGCGCTATGGCCTGGCTTCCCGTGTTTTTTCTTTATTTCAGTGAACGGCTGACACTCCCCGAAGTCCTGCTGCTGGAAGCGATTTACTACATTGCCGTCGTCATCACAGAAGTGCCTTCCGGCTATTTGTCCGATCTTGTCGGCAGGCGCCGTACGCTACTGCTGTCCTGCATTGCCCTGTTGGCCGCCTACCTTTGCTTCTTGTTATCACATGAGTTTGCAGGATTTGCCGCAGGTCAGCTGCTGCTTGCGATGAGCATTGCTTTCAAATCAGGCACTGATACCGCGTTTCACTATGAATCGTTGCAGGCTCTCGGACGGACTGACGAGTACGGTGAGCGGGAGGCGATTGCCGGTAAGTACGGCTTTGCCGCCACTGCGGTTGCGGCCCTTGCCGGAGGCTTTCTCGGTAGTTACCACCTGGCGTGGCCCTATGTGCTGTCACTGATGTCGGCACTTGTGTCTCTCTATATTATCTTTCGGTTTACCGAAGTCAGTAACGACCCCACAACAAGCTCACCCGACAATTTTCTCAGTCAGCTGGCTGGTTGTTTTTCCAGACTGAGACATCCGTTGTTGCTTTGGCTATTTATCTATTCAATGTATATGACAACCTTTGTACATATTCCATACGAATTTTATCAACCGTATCTGCGTCTGCTTGAAGACAGAAACACACTGGCCGGTATCAGTGCGCCAGCCATTGCAGGCATTCTTTTCGCGCTTACCGCCATTGTTGGTTCCTTTGCATCAGCCTATAGTATTCGATGGCAACGGCAGCTGGGATTAACCTCACTACTGACTCTGGCAGCGACAATAGAGCTCGCCATTATCACGGCAATGGCTGTAATGCTTCATCCATTGATCGCGCTGACAGTCATCCTGCGAAGTGGCCCTATGGCGGTTGTCACTGCACCGATCAATGCTGCGATAGCTCCGTTGATTGAAAACAGACAACGAGCAACTTTTCTATCGTTGCAGAGTCTCGCAGGACGACTTCTGTTTGCCATTGTACTGGCAGGTTTTTCATTAATGGTGGCAGACCGCCAGGGTGCAGACTGGAGCTCACTGTCGCTGCTACTGCGGATATCTGTTGCCTGTGGGTTAGCAGGCATCCTGCTGCTGTGGCTCTTCTCCCGCCGCTTAGACCGAGTGGAGTAACGATTGAGCAATATAACGACCAGAGAAACAACCAGAGAAGCTACATTGGAAGACGTATCTGCTTTGCTCAAACTGGAGCAAGGCATCATCGATTCCGAGCGTCCCTACGATCAATTTATTAGAGAAGAAAACGTATCGTACTACGACATCCCGAAACTTATCTCAGAACCAGAATCGCAAATGATAGTGATGGAATCTGATGGTCAAATCATCGGTTCCGGCTACGCGCAAATCAGACAATCGAAGTCATGCCACACACACGATAACCACTGTTATCTTGGCTTTATCTATCTGGATGCCGAATATCGCGGAAGGGCATTGGGTCACAAGATAATCGAAGCGCTAAAAGCGTGGGGTACAAGCCGGGGAATAAGTCATTTTCAACTGGATGTTTTTTCCGGGAATAAAGCGGCAGTGCGCGCGTATGAAAAGGCGGGGTTCAAAAAAGGTTTAGTGAGGATGGAGCTTGAAGTCTAAGCTGCATTATTCATGAGAATTCGGCGCTCAAAGGCAATAGCGCTTAACAGGTCACCCAAACGCCTGAGAAGCGCGGGCCAGGCACGCTCAAAATCACACAGCCATAAGGCCGCTGTGCTCCGCAGCCAGTTTGCTGCGTCAACAGCAGCAATCACAGCGCAGCTGAGATGGCGTTGGCAGCAAGAGGATAAACCCGTATTGGATTCAGGATTGAAATGGCGCGCCCGGAAGGATTCGAACCTCCGACCACCTGGTTCGAAGCCAGGTACTCTATCCAGCTGAGCTACGGGCGCATGTTGCAAGCGCTATTGTAGAACGCCAGCGGCAAGATTGACAGTCCTGCCTCAATTTGAAAATGCGTGGCTCAGGAGTGAGCAATAACCTGCTGGCGCTGTTCGCCCAGCCCTTCGATTCCGAGAGTCACTACGTCACCGGGTTTGAGGAAGCGTGGTGGCTTCATGCCCAGGCCAACACCGGGCGGCGTGCCGGTAGATATTACATCGCCTGCCTGCAAACTCATGAACTGTGAGATGTAGGACACCAGAAAAGGCACCTGATACACCATGGTGGCTGTAGAGCCTCGTTGCATTGATTCGCCATTGACGTCGAGAAACATGGAAAGATTCTGAGTGTCTGCGATTTCATCACGGGTGACCATCCACGGTCCCATTGGTCCGAAAGTGTCAGCGGACTTTCCCTTGACCCACTGACCGGAACGTTTAGTTTGAAAATCGCGCTCTGACACATCATTAACCACACAAAAACCTGCAATATGATCCATTGCATCAGACTCTTCAATGTACTTGCCATCTTTACCAATGACTATCGCGAGCTCTACTTCCCAGTCGGTGGACTCACTGCCTCTGGGTATTTCTATTGAATCATTTGGACCGACAATGGCAGACGTTGCCTTGAAAAACAGTACCGGCTCCGGCGGCATTTCATTGCCTGTTTCTTCTGCATGGTCAGAGTAGTTCAGTCCGACGCAAATCAGTTTGCCGACATTAGCCACACAAGCACCCAGACGTGAATTGGCATCCACCTCTGGCAATGATGAAAGATCAATACTGCGTAGCTTATCAAGTGCAGCATCTGATAGTGCAGCACCATTTAAATCGTCTACATGGGCAGACAGATCTCTGATGCTGCCATTGGCATCGAGCACACCGGGTTTTTCCGCACCGGCAGGTCCGTATCGCAATAATTTCATAAGTTTTTCACTGTGTTATTAATTTAGCTTTGAGCAATGCACCCTCAAAGCGCCCAGCCACCATCAACGATGTGTGTTTGGCCGGTGGTAAAAGCGGATTCATCTGATGCCAGGTAGACCGCGAGGTTACCTATTTCTTCTGTACGGCCCAGCCTGCCCATTGGCTGACGCGCGACAAAATCTTTCATCGCTGCCTCATAATCACCGGTGGCACGAAGCCGATCGTGCAATGAGGGTGATTCAACAGTGCCCGGGCAAATTGCATTGCAGCGGACGCCGGTGGTAATAAAATCCGCAGCCACTGATTTGGTCAGGCCAATCACTGCGGCCTTGGTTGTGGAATAGATAAAACGGTTAGGCACACCTTTTAAACTGGAAGCGACCGAAGACATATTAATGATAGAACCACCGCCGGACTCAAGCATTGCTGGTAGTGCTGCTTTGGTTGTGTGGTACATAGAACGGACATTCAGGTTAAAGGAGAAGTCCCAGTCCTCTTCACTGCACTCGAGCATCGATCCGTTGTGCACAAAACCGGCGCAGTTAAACAACACATCCAGCTTACCCGCAGCTTCAATGGCGGCTTTCACGGCAGCGCCATTAGTGACATCGAGTACCGAAGTCTCTATGCCGTTGAGGTCATCAAGCAAGTCACCATTGAGGTCAGTGGCAATCACAGACGCACCTTCAGCTGCGAACATCTCTGCCACCCGCCGACCTATGCCCTGACCCGCAGCAGTCACAAAGGCTTTTTTTCCACTTAATCTCTGCATGCTATTCCTGGTAGATAATTGCGATAATCTGTAGATATTGGACTGTACACAGAGCAAATTCAATTCGAAAAGACAGACAGGCCAGATTGCACTCTCAGCTGAAACTACAGCACTTTCAATAACAAACTGATACTGGTATCAAAAGCCTCCTGCGCTGGCTGTTGCAAAGGCTGCGATAATTCATCATGGTGCAAGCAGGTCTTCTATGTTGGTGAAGTAATGCAAGCCGATTCTGAATCTGCTTTTGACTATATTGTGATTGGTGCCGGCTCGGCAGGCTGCGTGCTGGCTAACCGGTTGTCAGAAGATTCTGCGAATAAAGTCCTGCTTTTAGAAGCCGGTAATGCAGACACCAATCCATGGATTCATGTGCCGGTTGGTTATTTCAAAACCATGCATAACCCGAAGTTTGACTGGTGCTACAACACTGACCCTGACCCGGGTATCGATAACCGAAGCCTGCAATGGCCGCGTGGCAAGGTACTTGGCGGATCAAGTTCTATCAATGGTCTGCTGTATGTGCGAGGTCAACGCGAAGACTATGATCGTTGGGCCGAACTAGGCAATCGTGGCTGGGACTATGAAAGCATATTGCCGTACTTTAAAAAGTCAGAGGACCAGGAACGCGGTAGCAACAAATACCACGGCACAGGGGGGCCGTTAAAAGTATCTGACCTGAGATTAAGGCGTCCGATTGCCGATCACTTTATCGCAGGTGCCAGCGAGTGTCAGATACCCATTAACGATGACTACAATGGTGCTTCACAAGAGGGTATCGGATATTTTCAGCAAACAGCATACAAAGGCTTTCGCTGCAGTACCGCCAAAGGCTTTCTGAAACCCGCACGCCGCAGATCCAATCTGACTGTTATCACTAACGCTCAGACACATCGGGTGTTAACCAAGGATCGCAAGGCGCAAGGTGTAGAGTATAATCACAACGGCAGTATCAAAAAGGCATACGCCAACCGTGAGGTCATTTTATCTGCAGGTGCAATAGGGTCACCGCAGATACTGCAATGCTCCGGCATAGGTGAAGGCGCACATTTGCAGTCACTGGGTATTGATGTTGTACACAACCTGCAGGGTGTAGGTAAAAATCTACAGGATCACCTGCAAGTGCGGGCAGTATATAAAACCAGTGAGCAAACACTTAATGATGAACTCAATAGTGTGCTCAAGCGTATTAAGGTAGGCATTCAATATGGTTTGTTCCGCACCGGCGCGCTAACACTGGCTGCAAGCCAGGTAACCATATTCACGCGCTCATCTCCAGAGGTTGAACGACCTGACATTCAATTCCATATGCAACCGCTTAGCGCCGATAAACCCGGAGAAGGTGTGCATGATTTTTCGGCGTTTACCGCATCTGTATGTCAGTTAAGACCAGAAAGTCGTGGAGAGATAAAAATAAAAAGCAAAGACCCGAATGAATATCCGTCAATCCAGCCGAATTATCTTTCAACAGAACTCGATTTGAGAACAGCAGTTATTGGTTTAAAGGTGGCGAGAAAAATTGTTTCTGCACCCTCAATGGCACCGCACATTATTGATGAGTATGTACCGGGCAACCAATATCAGACTGACAAAGAACTTGAAGAGGCGGTGCGCAAGTACAGTCAGACTATCTATCACCCGGCTGGAACCTGCAAAATGGGTAACGATACTGAAGCCGTGGTTGATGATGAACTGAAAGTACACGGCATTGACAAATTGCGTGTGGTTGATGCCTCCATCATGCCCGAGATTGTTTCAGGCAATACCAATGCGCCAACCATCATGATTGCAGAAAAAGCTGCTGACATGATCCTCGGCAGAAAATCGGTGTAATAGTTACAGAAGACCTGCGCGGCAAACTACCGGCTTAAAACAAATTAACCGATACGCTGCGAATTTCTCGTGATACGAGTACACAGTCATAGACTTCTTCAACGCCTGCGTCACTGACAGTTCTGAAAAAAAGCACTGTGTTGGAAGAACCGATATCTGTCATGAGTGCGGCAGGTCTTCCGGGTGAAGCGAGGTTGACTTCATCAGATGCCAGATTCCGGTTCCAGTACCAGATATCACCACTGCCGGTGGTGGCGGTACCACGGCGATCAAAAAAGATCTCGTCAAACCGGGAGCCTGCAGCCGAATTGATTTCACACGCCCACTGTCGGTCGATTTCGGTCAGAAAAAATTCCGCAATATCTATTTCGGCAAGGCAGGCCTGATCATCCTGTGGCATAAAATCATCGGCAAGCATGGGACTATCGAAACCGTCTTCCGCAATAGCTCCGGCATCACCACCGCTTGCACCACCAGAGCCGCCGCAGGCACAAAGAGACACAGTCAGAACAACACTGACCAGCCTCGCCACAGCTCGTCTGCGGCTGATTATTTGGCCGGATTGCCAGAGATTTTTCAGTAAATTCGCACCCATCACTTAAGCGTAGTCCATTACCAACCGGTTGCAGGCAAGCCCTATGGGAACTTTCACCTTTCTTGCGCATTCCATAGTTACACTAGTCAGGATTACTGGTAGAAAACTGGCGTGCAATATCGCGAACAACCCGGGCTGATGCTGCAAGTCTCACCGAAACTGTTTCCGTAGCCCGGGAACGGCCGAGCCATTTTTTGTTTCAGTACCTAACCTGCATTATTCACAAGGCGACCGGCGAAATTAGCTCTTATGTCTTTATT
>CAZKAQ010000009.1:15612-60330 GCA_964550655.1 uncultured Granulosicoccaceae bacterium | reverse complement strand
TGTTTAGCGATAATGACTCTGGGTGCCGAATCCTCATGAATAATGCAGGCTAGTGTTTCGATTGAAAATCCAGGCGTTGTTGTTGAATTGCGTTATGTAGGAAATTGAATCCTGTCGGTGATGCTGGATGTTGAAAGCAGACGGTTGAGGATAGGCTTGAACGACAGCAATGGCCACTCCTGAGTCATTTGGAGAAGTCAACAAGACTGTCCGTTCCGAAAATCCATTTATATAACTTTACGGTTCATTCTGCCGGCAGACGCAGCTCTGTGGTAACCGGGTAGTGATCTGTTGGCCAGATGTTATTGTATTTTTTCTTCAACCGTGAAAGCTTGCTGACCAGTTTAATATTCTCACTGATAAAAATATGGTCTATCGCGGGTAGAAGATTTAAGCCTTTATTAAAGTGAAAGGTTGCACCGGCGGGTTTAACGAGAGTCATGGGTATGCTTTTGAGTTTTCCTGCGGTGGGTGAAAACGAAGCAGCGTTGATGTCACCCAGTAAAATGACCGGTAGATTTTTATCAATCAGTGGTTTAATGTGCTGTTTCACCAATGCGGCAGACTTGCTGCGGTTGCTCATACTCTTGTATTCAAAGTGCACATTGAAAATGTAGAAATCTTTTCCGGTTTGTTTATCAGTCAGTTGTGTCCATGAACTAAAAGCCGGCCAGCTGCCGTTGAAGGTTCTTGAGTAGATTACATCGGGTGTGGTAGAGAAAAAGAAGAAGCCTTTGGACTGTTCTTTGAAGCGATCTTTATTGTACAGGATAGGTTGTGTATTGGGATATTCAGCGGCTTTACCATACGCCCCGGCGCTATACTGTGGGAAGTGTTTTAACACCCAGTCGAGTTGTTTGTTCTCTGTGTTAAAACTGCCACCGGCAAATGTTTCCATTTCCTGAAAAGCAATAATGTCAGCGTCGAGCTCACGAATTGCTTCTGTGACTGCCTCTTTTCTGCCATCCCAGTCGAGTTTCTTCTGTCCTGCAGCGGTGTAGTGAATGTTAAATGAACTGATCCTGATGACATCAGACTCAGTTGCAAAACCCGGCTGTAGAATAAACACTAAAAGCGGTATTATAAAAACAGATACCCATTGGAATCGGTGCATTATTTTGATATTCCTGATGGCGTAATAACAGACAATAAATAGTGACAAACGGCAATGAGAAAAGCACATGTGTGATTCGGTAACGCTTGATGGTGAAAATCTCAATGTTGATGCATTATATGCGATAGCACAGGGTTGTCGTGTAGAGATTGAATCTGCTGCACTGTCGCGCATGGATTCATCAAATGCACTCATACTTGATGCTGTCCGCACCGGCAAACTAGTCTATGGTGTGACCACCGGGCTGGGTCCACAGGTAACAACTGTATTAAGTGAGGACTTAATAAACGCGTTTTCACTTAAAACCATACGTGGACGTGCCCATGCAGTCGGCAAGCCACTTGAAAAAAATCTGGTCCGTGCTGCCATGGCCGTGCGCTTGAATTCATTGCTCACCGGTGCATCGGGAGCAAGCCCCGCGGTTGCAGAACATTTGTGTCTCTGTCTTAACGCAGGCCTGACACCCAGGGTTGGTGAGACTGCATCTGTTGGAGCGGCAGATCTCTTATGGGGGGCGACTATGGGACTGGCGCTGGTTGGAGAAGGGGCTTTTATGGAGACCGACAAAGCTTCTGATGCAGTAATGCAGGACCACAACATACCGTTGTTGAAACCGGGACCAAGAGACGGACTGGCGCTTGCCAGTCACTCAAGCTTTAGCACTGCAATTGCTGCCATGGGAAAGTATAGCGCGCAAACTCTGTGGCGTAACACACAGCTTGCTGTTGCGTTAACGCTTGAAGGTTTTCGTGGTAATCTGTCTCCTGTTGATGCCGACGTCCTTAGTACCAGACATCAGCCGGGTCAGTCTGAATCTGCCAGTGATCTGCTGCTAATGCTTGAAGGGTCGCGGCTTCATGATGAAGGCAGTGCCCGACGCTTGCAAGATCCCTTGAGTATTCGCAATGCAGTACAGGTTAATGGCGCTGTTTACGCAAGTCTTGAATCCATCAATACCACATTGCTGGCTGAGATTAATGGCGCAAGTGATAACCCGGTGGTGTTGACGGACAGGAAACAGATACTCTCCGGCGGAGGTTACCTGAATCCGTATCTTGCAGTGCAACTGGTCGGATTAAACCATGCGTTACTGCAAATGGCAGCCTCTTCGGTGGCACGCAGCGCGCGAATGATGAGTACCCGGTTTACCGATTTACCTATCGGTCTAAATGCCGGTGTCAGTGGATCAGTCGGACTTGGAGCGGTGACTAAAGTCGTGGAAGCTTTATTTGCAGAAATTGCGCAACTGGCAACGCCACCGGTTGTTTATCCGCCGGCTCAGGCAGACAGTGTTGAAGACTGCATTACCAATACAGCTATCTCTGCAAAAGCCCTGCAACAGATAATAGATAAATTAAATATTATTGTGGCTTGTGAAATGATTGCCGCTGTACATGCAATTTACCTGCGTGACACTAGAGATATAACTGCGCCTACATTAAAACCGGTCATTGATGTGATTCGTGAATTGTCTCCCGCACTTGAGGATGACCGCTCATTGACTATAGAGATTGAAAAACTTTCATTCAAGTTGTCGGAAGATGTGTTTTCCAGTGTCAGGAATGCAAAGCAAAGCGTTCAGGCATAGCGAAGCTTTTGTACCAGATTCATTTCCCTTGCTTTGCCAAGCATAAAAGCACCGAGTGCAATGTCACTGGTTGCAAGGCCTCTATGCCAGAACAGAATGGTTTCATTGTCGTTTTCGCGGCCGGGCTTTTGACTGGCAACAATGTCGCCTACCTCGCTATAAAAAGATTCAACGGTGATTTTTCCGGCGTTCAGGTGAGGGCGCAATGCACCGTAGGGGCCTGCCATTATCTGACCGAAATCATCCATCACAAATTTATCGAACTGATCGGTAAAGTCCAGTGGCAGTGCGCTCATGGTGCCGTAAGGTACGACCAGTGATCCTTTACGCACCCAGTCAGTTTTATACAACGGGGTGGGCTCAGGTAATCTGGAGGCTTCTACTGCGATGTCGGCACCGTCGAGGCAATCCTGCCAGTTGTCTGTTGCAACAACCTCTTTGCCCAGATCTTCCGACAGGCGTTGTGCAAAGGTATTGCGACTCTCTGCTCTTCTGCTGTGGATACGGATTTCTTCGAAATCAAACAGACTGTCAAGTAGTCGTACGTTCCAGTAGGCCGTACCCCGTGCGCCGATATGTCCGAGTGTTTTCGGGTTGGCAGGTGCGAGGTATTTTGCACCGATTGCAGTCAGCGCACCGGTACGCATATCAGTGATACCCGCGGCATCTATCACAGCGCGTGGCATACCGGTTCTGGGGCAGAAGAGGTTCAACAAAGCCATCTCGGATGGCAGGCCGGTTTTGTAGTTGTCTACAAAGTCGCCAACAATCTTTACACCGGCAAGGTCAAGTGGCTCTATGTAGCCTCGCAGGATATTGAAATGACCTTCCGTGCCTGCGTCAGGTTTTAAGTGGGTGCGAGGCTCGATTACTGTCTGCCCCCGGCCAGCGGCGGCCAGGCCTGTTTCGACTGCTGCAATAATTTCTGCGTCTGTCAGATTGAGTGCCTTGACCTGCGGGCCGCCTAAATATTCGATGTCTATATTCATGAGATGTAGCTGGTTTGAGTGGCAGTGTCGCAGGTACGTATTCGGTAGCGTGCGGATGATATTAACCTGACTTGCGTTCACATGCCCACATTCACATAAGATGTACAGCGCATTTGTTAAACTCTATTGATGATCACAACCAGTATGCACTGATGTTCCAATCCAGTAATAATCGTGTCCAGTCCAGGTTGCTGAGGGTTTTTCTGCTTCAGCTTATTCTAATTAGCATTGTCACCGTCATTGGCGTTGTTTCAGCCAGTCTGATTGTAGAACGACTGCTGGTAAATAAGGCACTGCATGGTGAGGCCGAGTATTTCTGGAGTAATCGTGCCGACAAGAGCCAGTTTCCACTACCCGAGACGTTGAATCTCACCTCTTTTCTATCCTCGGATTTAAACCGGTCCGTACCGTTATCGTTTCAAAAGCTGGAACCCGGTCAGCATCGAGTCGACGATAATCAGGAGCGACAGATTGTGCACGTCAGTGAAAGAAACGGTGAACGTCTCTACCTGCTGTTTTCCGGTGGCATGGTGAGTAATCTGGCATTTTATTTTGGTGTGCTGCCTTTGATTCTGGTGCTGCTGACAATGTACGGGTTTGCGTTTCTGACTTATCTATTATCGAAGCGAGCGGTGTCACCGATCACTCGTCTGGCCGGTGTGATCGAAGGCTTTGATTTCAATACACGCGAGGCGAATGAACTGAACCTTGCAAGTCTTGATAAATCCAGTACTTCTGAAACTGAAATACTCGCCAAAGCACTGAACCATTTTGTGCAAAGATCAAGTGCATCAATTGAACGTGAACGTAACTTCACCCGCTTTGCATCTCACGAACTCAGAACACCGGTGGCAGTGATACAGGGGTCGGTATCATCTTTGGAATTGCTGGACCTTGAGGGTGCTCCGGCTCGAGCCGTACAACGCATAAAACGAACTTCCCGCCAGATGGGAGACTTGCTTAACACTCTGTTGATACTGGGGCGGGAAGAAACTGACACTGAAAGTTGTCAGGCAATTAACGTCAATGATCTTGCAGATACACTATTGGCTCAGCTAAGTGAGGTGCATTCAGATAAACGCAATCAGGTCAAAATTGAACATCACCAGCAACTGTTTGTAAAAGCTCCGGAATCAGTGTTATCCATTGTGCTCGGCAACATACTCGGTAATGCTTTTAGTTATACCCGTGACGGTGAAATTCGAATCTCGATCGATGAAAAAACAATAGTTATTGCAGACACCGGATTGGGCATGAACAAGCAGTCATTGGATAAGGCGTTTGAACCGTTTTTCCGGGCCAACTCTGAAGATGCACCACAACATCATCAGGGACTCGGGCTTGCGATAGTTAAGCACAGTTGTCGGAACTACGGCTGGGAGATCTCGCTGGATAGTGCCATAGGCATTGGTACGCGGGCTGTTATTGCGTTTTTGCCGTGAGTTGTTAGCCTGCATTATTCATGAGGACTCTGGGCGACGAATCCTCATGAATAATGCAGGCTAACCTCTTATTTCGTTCTCCCGCATACCAATCAGGTACAGAATACCATCCAGACCAACAGTACTAAAAGCATTACCGGCTTCGTCTGCAACTTTGGGTTTTGCATGGAAGGCAATGCCAAGCCCTGCGGCTGATAGCATGGGTATATCGTTTGCGCCATCGCCAACTGCTATTACCTGCTGTAGCTGCAGGCCTTCATCGTTGGCGATTGATCGGAGCAATTCAGCTTTGCGCTGATCATCGACAACCTTGCCTGTCACTTTGCCAGTGAGTTTACCGTCGACAATATCGAGTTTGTTAGCGTGCACGTAGTCTATGCCCAGTCTGTGTGCCAGACGTGTGGCGAAAAATTCAAAGCCGCCGGAAAGAATGGCCGTTTTGTAGCCGAGCAGGCGTAGATTGCTGATCAGTCTTTGAGCTCCATCGGTAATCTGGAGTTCACGGTCTATGCGATCCAGTGTGTCTGCCGGGAGTCCTTTAAGGAGCGCCATTCTCTGTTCAAAACTCTGTGTAAAATTCATCTCACCACGCATTGCACGTTCGGTGATTTCACTTACCTTGCCACCGACACCCGCAGCCTCAGCCATCATGTCGATAACTTCGCTTTGTATCAGGGTGGAGTCCATGTCAAAACAAACCAGGCGTCGGTTTCTACGCCAGATGCTGTCCTGTTGAATGGCTATATCCATGTGACTGCGTCCGGCCAGTGCCAGGCAGTCACGGCGCAGACTGTCGATATCACCACTGCGGTGGTGTATTCGTATTTCTACGGCAATAAGCGGTGTCTCGTTTGATGCGCCGCCCTGGTGTCGCTCGGAGATACGCTGGATGGTGGCAATATTCCACTTATAGCTACTGATGATTTCGGTCATCTCTGCAATCAGAGTGGCGTTCATGCTGCGACCCAGCAGCGTGACGATGTAGCGATCTATGGCGCCATCCTGCATCCACTGTTGTAGTTCTGACTCATCTATTTCAGTGAAATTTATTGCTAACTCCAGCGAGTGAGCTTTGAACAGCAGATCTTTGAACATGGCGTCCGGCTTGCCGTTCTCACCGCAGGCACTGGCATCCACTTCGATCAGCATGCCCCACGAAAGCAGGTTGTGTATAACTGACTGGTCGATATCCAGCACGGTCACCGGATAGGCTGCCAGAATGTTAACGAGTGCAGAGGTAATGCCCGGACGATCTGTGCCGTTGACGCTGATTAATACGGTGTAGCTCAAAGTGGTATCTCGGGTTGTGTCCGGGGGTGGATTCTGCGTAGTGTAGTGCCAGCTTGTTCTAATGCCTACGTTGGTTTACATCAATTGGAATAACGACTGTTGTGCCGTGTTTTCACAAAACGCTTGCAACTGCGCGGCAAGGCCATAATGATATCGAAGAAGAATGTCATCATTCAGCCCATTTTACCAAAACTATGCATCATGACTCTTTGTAAATAGAGTTATGATCAGTTACGTTCAATCCAGCTCAATTGAAAGGCAAATTACGATGGAAGTTTCAGGAAAAAAAGCAATCGTTTTCGGTGGTACCTCCGGCATCGGTCTGGCGACAACCCGTCAGTTAGCCGAACTCGGCGCCACGGTGGTTGCCGTTAGCCGTGATCCATCCAAAGCCGGCACATTGCCTTCCGGTGTTACCTGCGAAGCGTGTGATGTGCGGGATCGCAGTGCCATGCAGAAGCTCCTGCAGCAGCATGCACCTTTTGATATTTTGATCAGTGCCGCCACTGGTGGAGAGCGGGCTATCGGGCCGTTCCTTGAAATGGACATGGACGGATTCAGCGCTTCGTTTGACAAGATGTGGGGTTACGCCAACGTGGTGCGTTTCGGCACGGAACATCTGACTGAACACGGCAGTATTGTTCTGGTCAGTGGTACTCCGGCCAGAAAGGCCAAGCCCGGTCAGATCGCCTTGTCTGCGGTAGGTGGTGCGGTAGAGGCGTTTGTTCGGGCACTGGCGCCTGAGATCGCACCGAAACGAATTAATACGGTGTCTCCCGGCACCATTGACACACCCATGTCTGCACTAACAGGTAAAGAGCGCGAACAACAATTCGAAAAAATAACAGCCTCACACCTGGTGCCCAGAGCGGGTAAGTCTGATGAAGTCGCCAGAGCAATTGTATTTATGGTGGAAAACGATTTTGTCACAGGTACCACCATTGATGTCGATGGTGGCTGGTTGCTGGGTAAGTAGGGGCGCGTTATGTATCTGTGGGTCAAAGCGTTTCACATAATAGCAATGGTGGCATGGATAGCATCGTTGCTCATGTATCCGCGCTACAAAATGCACCAGGCCAAAAGTCAGCCGGGTGAACCATTGTTTGAAACAATGAAAAATGCCTCCGTTCTGCTGCGACGTATCATTATGATTCCGTCAATGGCAGCAACCTGGATACTCGGGGTATCGCTAATTGGAATTAACCCGGGTGTCTTTCAGCTCAAGTTTATGTGGCTCAAGCTGTTGCTTGTAGTGGCTGTTACCGTGCTGCATATATACTTTACCAAATCCGGCCGCACGCTTGATGAGAGCGGCAATGCAAGCTCTGTTGCCAAATTCAGGCTGCTTAATGAGCTGCCTTTTATCGCACTTATTTTTATTGTGATTCTGGTGGTGGTAAAGCCGTTCTAAAACGTCTTCACCCTCCGGTGTGCGGAGGGTTAACTTAGCTTGGTACCGCTACTGAAATGCCTGTATGCCGGTTTGTGCACGACCGAGAATCAAGGCGTGTATATCATGCGTGCCTTCGTAGGTATTCACCGCTTCGAGGTTCATCATGTGTCTGATGACACCATACTCATCCGATACACCGTTGCCACCGTGCATATCGCGCGCAACTCGTGCTATGTCGAGTGCCTTGCCGCAGTTGTTGCGTTTCATTAAAGAGATAAGCTCAGCCGGTGCCTGGTGTGAGTCAAACAATCTTCCAAGCTGCAAGCAACCTTGTAACCCGATTGAAATCTCGGTTTGCATATCGGCGAGTTTCTTTTGTATTAGTTGATTGGCAGCCAGAGGTTTGCCGAACTGCTTTCGATCAAGTGTGTATTGCCTTGCCGAGTGCCAGCAAGATTCAGCAGCACCCATCGCCCCCCAGGCAATTCCGTAGCGAGCACGATTAAGACAACCGAAAGGCCCTGCTAATCCGGCGACTTCCGGCAGCAGGTTCTCTTCAGGTACCTCGACGTCGTCCATCATGATCATGCCTGTGATGGAGGCGCGTAGAGAAAACTTGCCTTCTATCTTCGGTGCGCTCAGACCCTTCATGCCTTTATCAAGAATAAAACCTTTGATTTTATTGTTGTGCGCTTCTGACTTTGCCCAGACAACAAAAACATCTGCTTCAGGGGAGTTGGTGATCCAGTTCTTGGAGCCTGAAATTGAATAACCGTCAGCAGTCTTTTTTGCTCGCGTCAGCATAGAGGAAGGGTCAGAGCCGTGGTCGGGTTCAGTTAGTCCGAAGCAACCAATCCATTCACCGCTGGCAAGTTTTGGCAGATACTTCTCGCGCTGTGCATCTGTGCCGAAAGCAAATATCGGGTGCATAACCAGTGAGGACTGCACGCTCATCATTGAACGGTAGCCCGAGTCAACGCGTTCTACTTCGCGAGCAACCAGTCCGTAGCTGACATAATTGGCACCTATACCACCCAGTGACTCAGGGATAGTCGCACCCAGCAGACCGAGTTCACCCATTTCGTTAAAGATTTCCCGATCGAAAGTTTCATTGCGATTGGCCTCGATGACGCGTGTTGCAAGTTTCTCCTGGCAATAGGCGTGCGCTGTTTCGCGAATCATGCGCTCTTCTTCGCTTAACTGTTGCTCGAGCAGAAACGGATCTTCCCAGTTAAAGCGTGGCATTTTTGCACGAGCAGATTCTGGTGTACTGACGTGTCCGGTCTGTGGTTGTGTGTGCGCCATGGAGAACTCTCTTGATGGGTATACACTAAGTGTAGTGGTAAATGAGTGTTGGTTTCCAGTTTGTTTTTCAGTGTCAAGCGGTTAAGCCGGATGTGTAGCTGAACCGGGCTACATTTGAAGCAGAGCCGGGATACAAATTTCCTCTTCATCAGTCAGATGGCGGGAAAACAACTGTTGCAGGTTCTTGGCTGCGCGGTAGAGTTCCTCTGATTTGATTGCGAGCAGGGACTGTTGTTTTTTGTCTTCTTCGTCTTTGATAACCGGCATCGAATTAAAAGCGGTTTCGAGCTGATCCAGTGCAACTGTCAGTACCCGGTGGTCACCGTCCAGCAGCTCTATGTGATGATTAAGTGTCGGGTAGGTATGTTTGAACAGAGGAAAAAAATGATGTTCTTCTACGTGATGGTGGGTGTGTGTATGGTGAATAAGCTGGCCGCCCAGCTGGGATAACCGGGTCAGATGCTTCTTGCGCTCTGCAGGTTCATCTAACAGCAACAGCCAGGCAGCACACCGCTCTGGAAGCTCATTAGCTGCACCACGTAGTGCATTGTGTATCTGTAGCCAGAATTCAGCTTCACCGGCATAACGTTGATGCTGCGGCCACTGATCACGTGTGCCGCACACTGTAGTCAAATTTGTCAGAGCCAGCTGAAGCTCGTCGCTTAGCGCTGAGCGTTTTTCAATATGATTAGCTTCAGATTCGTAGTCAAAGGATTCGGTCATTGAAGACTTCATGTTTGAGTTCAGGCGAAAGTCTGACAGTTCGGGTGCAGCAAGGCCTTGTTACAATAGCATTTTCAAATTCTAATAGATAAGAAGAACCCAGACCGGCCTGTTTAGTCTCATAGAACGCAACCGATTCAAGATGCTCTTTTTCAGCGCTCTGATGAAAAAAATAATTCATCTGAGAAGAGCTTGTGCTTTTCTTCTCACCTCTTCAGCTGGTATTGGTTTTACCTCACCGTTATCTATTTCAACTGCTCGACGCCTGGCTTCAAGAAGCCATTCCTTATCCAGGTTTCCGTCGTTTGATGACTCAAGACTGAGTATTAGTTTTTGTGCTAGCTGCGCTCTCTCATCCTCCGAGAGGTCAAGTGCTTGATTTTCAATCTGTTTTAAATTCATATTATCTCCTGCTTTAGGGGATTATACCGAAATCTACGTTCCAGTTTTTTGCTCTATCAGTGCACTTTGCGCCATCCACGGCGTGTCAACCCAACTCCACAATCACTCTCAAAACTGGTTAAACGCGTGTAAGTCAAAAGCAACTGCAAAAAGCAAAGCCACTGCAAAAGCCAGGTGTGAGAGTAATGGTGGGTTCTTACCGTACGTATTAAGTAGTGAACTGTTACGTGTGTACCAATAGGGTAGACTCCGTGGTAGATAATTATAAAGTGAGCTAAAGATGGCCAGATTGGAAACCCGTCAAGAGACAGACTTGTCTGCAGCATGTCTGACTGCTCTGGAACCGACGCGAATGAATGGTAGAATTGCAGATGTCTATCTGCAGTTTGCCAACAGTGAGCCTGCAGTTATTGCCTACCTTGAGATGGAGGCAAGCCTGCGTAAGTCGTCACTCAGTGAGTTCGAGATTGAATCCATCAAGCTTCTCGTCAGTGAAATCAACCAGTGCGACTATTGTCTTGCTATACACACAATGAAGTCTCGCAAGGCCGGCATTGATGAAGCCATGCAGATGGCAATTCGTGGCAATCGCCGCACGTCACACGCCAGAGTGGATGCTTTGCTCGATATTGTCAGGGCGTTTTTTAGTCAGCCCGGTCCAATATCAGATGACTTACTGGCGCAGGCTCGCGCGAGTGGATTAACAGACGCAGAGCTGGTTGAAACAGCGATGGCGGTTAGTACTATATTTTTTACTAACATCACCAATCACATCAACAAATCCGAGACTACTCTGCCGCCAGCTCCGTCGATAGTGTACTGAATCAAATAAGCTGTGCAGATGAGAGCTTGTCATTTGTTTCGCAACAAGGCAAAGCTCGCAGACAATAGTGATCGCCGCCAAAATACTAAACGTTTTGATTTATTGCGCCGCACGTCTGGAGCGTGCTGCCAGAATATCCAGAAAACCCATTGCGAAGGCTGACACAACAAACGTGATGTGGAGTATGACGTACCAGAGCATTTTTTCGTTATCGATATTCGGTGCATTCATAAACACCTTTAAGAGGTGTATAGATGAAATCGCAACAATGCTCGCGGCTATTTTTGCTTTCAGGGAAGAGGAATCCATTTTCCCGAGCCAGCTGAGCTTTTCTTCGTTTTCCTTGACGTCAAGGGTTGAGACAAAATTCTCGTAGCCGGACATCATCACCATAACAATGAGTCCGCCGACCATCGCCATATCAATCAGCGATAGCACGACCAGCACCATATCGGCCTCTTTCATTTCCAGAATATGCAGAATCAAATGCAGGACTTCCTGAAAAAATTTAATCCCCAAAGCGAACAGAGCGAAGCTCAGGCCCAGGTAGATAGGTGCCAGTATCCATCTTGCGCGATACAACAGGCGCTCTATGATTTGTTCCATGCGTGGTATAGGTTCCGGTAGTTAGTTGATGCGGAATAATAGACGTTTCCGTCGCTGATCAAAGTAACAATTCGGCCAGACTTTGTGCCTTTCAGGCCCGGGGTCAGATGCCTGTCGGGTGTTTTTTTCCAGCCAGTTGCAAAATCTGGCCGAATGTCTGTGTGATAGCGGCTACCAGCCGCAGGCTTCCTTTAAAACGGCACCCGTATACAGTAGTCTCGGGGTTCTAACTTCGAAGGACCCTTTATCTATGGCGACGGCTGAAATCAACCTGAAGACGGGCGATACACCTTTTACTGCAGATCCGGCCAAATCTTTCACGCTGCCGTCTCGCTTTTATACCGATGAGCAAGTCTACGAAGCCGAGAAAAAGGCGATCTTCTACAACAGCTGGTGGTATGCAGGGCACGTTAGTCAGTTGCAAAAAACCGGTGACTACTTAACCACGAAAATTCATCAGCAGAACGTTTTTGTTGTGCGAGACAGGCAGGGCGAGTTACGTGCTTTCTACAACGTTTGCCAGCACCGTGGTCATGAACTTGTCAATGGTACCGGGCACGCCAATCTTATTGTTTGCCCCTACCATGCCTGGTCTTATGATCTTGATGGTCAGCTTAAAGGTGCGCGCAACACCGAAAATATGGAGTCCTTTAAAAAGTGCGACTTTGCCCTTAAACCGGTTCAGGTAGAAGTGTTCTGCGGTCTGGTAATGATCAACCTTGATATGCAGGCAAAGCCACTCACGGAGCTTGCGCCAGGGCTTGAGGAAGAAATCAGACAATATTGCCCGTCAGTCGATGATCTTGTCTTTGCCCAGCGTGATACTTACGAAGTTCCTTGCAACTGGAAAGTTATGATTGATAACTTTCTCGAGTGCTATCACTGTCATACAGCGCATCGTGATTTCGTTGATCTGGTCGACATGGAAAGCTATCGCTCCAAAGTACACGGTATCTACTCAAGTCATGTATCTGATGCGGTGAAGTCAACAGACAACAAGGCGTTCAAATTTGAAAAAGGTGATGTCGATTTTGGCTATGCGGGATGGTTCCTGTGGCCGAATCTGACCATCTGGGCGTATCCGGGTGAGGCTAATTTATCTGTGTTACAAATGAACCCTGACGCGGTTGAACGCACAGTTGAATTTCAGGACTGGTTTGCCGAAAGCGCGGTTCCGAGCGCGCAACTAAAAGACGCGATGGACTATCAAAAAGATGTGCTGCAGCCGGAAGACATCGGACTCTGTGTTAGTGTGCAAAAGGGGCTGAGGTCACAAGGCTATAACCAGGGTCGGTTTGTAGTAGATAATGAACTCAGCGAGTTATCAGAGCACGCGGTACATCACTTTCAGAAAATGGTGGCTGATGCACTGGGCGCGGACCTCGGTGGCTAGACTTTCAAACGCCCAGGCTTAGATTTTGGTATTTTTTTGTTTTGCCTGCAATAAAGCTTCACCGAAGCTGCCCATCTGATTTTCAGTCCGGTTACTTTTGTTTTTAGCCTGGCTGCCAGCGGCTGGTTTTTTGTTGTTATTGTGATCATTTTTTGCGGGTGATGCTTTTTGTTTACCGGCCTGATCCTGGTCACGGCTGCTGTCCTGCAGCTTCATGCTCAGTGCTATGCGTTTGCGTTTTTCATCGACTTCCACCACCTTGACTTTAACAACATCGCCTGCAGAGACAATCTCATGCGGGTCCTTGACGAATTTATCAGCCAGTGCTGATATATGTACCAGACCGTCCTGGTGAACTCCGATGTCAACAAACGCACCAAAGTGAGTCACATTGCTGATCACGCCTTCGAGTACCATGTCGGGCACCAGGTCAGATATTTTCTCAATCCCTTCTTTAAAAGTAGCAGTTTTAAATTCAGGTCTGGGGTCACGGCCTGGTTTTTCCAGTTCTTTGAGTATGTCCTGCACGGTTGGCAGACCAAATTTTTCGTCTGTATATCGTTTGGGGTCAAGTGCCGTGAGTGTTTTGGTATCACCAATCAGCTGGCGTATATCACAACCGGTACCTGCAACAATTTTCCTGACCACCGGATAGGCCTCGGGATGTACCGCAGAGGCATCCAGTGCGTTGCTGCCATCCATAACACGCAGAAAACCCGCGCACTGCTCAAACGCTTTGGGTCCAAGGCGAGGTACTTTTTTCAGTTCACTTCTGCTTTTATAGCGGCCGGTATCATCGCGATAGGCAATGATATTTTCAGCCAATGTAGTAGAAAGACCAGATACATGAGTCAGTAACTCAGCTGACGCCGTGTTGATGTCTACGCCAACAGCGTTGACGCAATCCTCTACTACAGCGTCAAGAGAGTTTGCGAGGTCAGTCTGACTGACGTCGTGTTGATACTGACCAACGCCAATTGCCTTCGGGTCAACTTTAACGAGTTCTGCTAACGGATCCTGAAGACGCCGGGCAATTGATGCTGCACCGCGCAGAGAGACGTCAACATCCGGCATTTCTTTTGAGGCGGTCTCAGAGGCAGAGTACACCGAGGCACCGGCTTCACTGACAATAATTTTTTGTAATCCAAGTTCTGGATGTTTACTTATGATGTCTGCAGCGAGCCTGTCGGTCTCTCGTGATGCTGTGCCGTTACCGATAGCCAGTAGTGTCGCGCTGTGCTTATTTGCAAGTGTTGCAATGGTTGCGATGGATTGATCCCATTGGTTTTTGGGTGCATGCGGGTAGATGGTTGCGGTATCGAGAAGTTTACCGGTGGCAGCGGTGACGGCGACTTTTACGCCGGTGCGCAAGCCCGGGTCCAGTCCGATGGCAGCCTTTTGTCCTGCAGGGGCTGCAAGCAGTAAATCACGCAGATTTCTGGCGAACACTTCTATTGCTTCAGACTCGGCAGATTTGCGTAAGCGTTGTCTCAGCTCTGTTTCAAAGCGTGTGTGTAGTTTGATCAGCCAACACTTGCGCACCGTTTCAAACAACCATTTTGAAGCGGGAGTTACCTCAAGATGTGCCGCGATTTTATTGATGCACTGATGTTCATCCTGAGTGTCCTGTTGTGGCAGGTCAAGATTTAATCGCAGCACGCCATCATTACTGCCACGGAACAGTGCAAGGGCGCGGTGAGAGGGGATCTTTTTTATTAACTCGCTGTACTCAAAGTAGTCTTCAAATTTGGCACCTTGCTCTTTTTTTGCTTTTACTACAGTGCTTGTAAATTCTGCCTTATGCCAGAAAAATTCCCGCAGCGAACTGACGAGTTCCGGAATCTCTGCAATTTCTTCCATTAAGATCTGACGTGCACCTTCAAGTGCATCGTCGCTGCTGTTGATCTCATGTTCTTTGTTGATAAAAGCGGCAGCTTCCTTTTCAGGATCTGCTGTGCGGTTTTTAATGAGTAAATCCGCCAGTGGCTGTAAACCTGCTTCACGTGCTTTCTGTGCCTTGGTGCGTCGGCGTGGTTTGTAGGGCAGGTATAAATCTTCAAGTTCTGTTTTGCTGACCGCTGCCAGAAAACTCTGCTTTAACTCGCTTGTCAGTTTGCCTTGTTCTTCCACACTTGCAATAACGCGTTCTCTTCTGTCATTCAGTTCGCGCAGATAGCCGAGGCGGGTATGCAGCTCGCGTAGCTGTGTGTCATCAAGTCCGCCAGTGACTTCTTTTCTGTAGCGTGCAATAAACGGCACGGTGGAACCTTCATCCAACAGGCTGATTGTGGCTTCGACCTGCGCGGTTTTGACGCCAAGTTCACGGGCGATGGTAGCGGCTGTATTCATTTTGCAGTTCTGTTTGCGAGAGCTGGATTCTACCGTATTGTCCGGTATTAAAGGTGAGGGCATTGAGAACATTTTGTCGAATTTTAGCGTTGCTATTTGAGTGATTATATAGTTGTCAATCTGTCAGATGAACCCGGCTTACCGTATACTCAGACTTTATTCATATCACGTTGAGGTTCCGGATAGAACAATGGCAAAACATTTAAAAACTGCCCGCAGTGCGGAACTTCGTGCCGAGGATGACAGCGCAGTTCGTTCAATAGTCGAAGGCATTCTTGAGTCAGTTGATAAAAGAGGTGATGCGGCGGTTCGGGAATTATCAGAGAAGTTTGATAACTATTCACCGGATAATTTTCTGTTGTCTGATACCGAGATCGATAAAGCAATGGGTCAGGTCTCGGCGCAGGATTTGACTGACATCAAATTTGCCCAGACTCAGGTCAGAAATTTTGCCGAACATCAAAAAGCGTCACTCTCTGATATCGAGGTCGAGACACTGCCCGGAGTGGTTCTCGGTCATAAGAACATTTCGGTGAACTCTGTTGGCTGCTATGTTCCGGGTGGTAAATACCCGATGGTCGCATCAGCTCATATGAGTGTGGTGACGGCGAAGGTGGCCGGTGTGCAGCGTATTATCTCATCAGCACCACCGCAGGACGGTGCGCCTCACCCGGCAATTGTTGCCGCTATGCACCTTGGCGGGGCGGATGAAATTTATTGTCTCGGTGGTGTACAGGCTGTGGCCACAATGGCACTGGGTACCGAATCGGTAGCGTCCGTCGATATGCTGGTGGGACCCGGTAATGCCTATGTTGCGGAAGCAAAACGACAACTGTACGGCAGGGTTGGTATCGATCTTTTTGCCGGACCAACAGAGACACTACTCATTGCTGATGAAACAGTTGATGCAGAGATGTGTGCCACTGACTTGTTGGGCCAGGCAGAGCATGGTGTTAACTCACCGGCCGTACTGATTACAAATTCCGAAAAACTTGCCACCGAAACGCTAAAAGAAATTGATCGGATTCTTGCCATCCTGCCAACAGCGGAAGTAGCCGGTGTTTCATGGCAGGACTATGGCGAGGTGATTCTGTGCAGCGACTACGACGAGATGCTTGAACAGGCGGAGTTTATTGCGTCTGAACATGTACAGGTAATGACAGATCGTGATGACTGGTTCCTTGAGAATATGACCAACTATGGCGCTTTATTTTTAGGTCAGCGAACCAATGTTGCCTATGGCGATAAAGTCATCGGTACCAACCATACGCTGCCGACCAAAAAAGCCGGTCGTTATACCGGAGGCTTGTGGGTCGGCAAGTTTATCAAGACGCACACCTATCAAAGAGTCTTAACTGACGAAGCGTCTGTCATGATGGGTGAATATTGCTCCAGGCTTTGTATGCTTGAGGGGTTTGCCGGTCATGGAGAGCAGGCTAATCTGCGCGTGCGGCGATTTGGTGGCAGAAATGTGCCTTACGCAGAGCCTGCGTTACCGGTAGATAAAACATAATGAATTTACCTAAAACACCCAGCTTCAGGCTTGATGGCAAACGTGCACTGGTAGTTGGCGGTTCGAGTGGAATCGGGCTGGGCGCTGTAGCGGCTCTGGCCGAAGCCGGTGCTCATGTAGTGATCGCCGCTCGCAGCGCAGACAAGCTGACTGAAACAGTTACTGCAGTAAATGCTGCTGGCTACAGCGCTGAAAGTGTCACCATGGATATCAGTCAGGTAGATTCGATTACCGATTGCATGAAAACACAGCGCGCATTTGATGTGGTGGTGAACTCAGCCGGTACTGCAAACCATAAACCCGCACTTGAAACAACCGCAGAAGACTATCAGGGTGTTATGGATACCAATGTCCGTGGCGCTTATTTTGTATCTGCGTGTGCAGCCCGGGCTATGGTTGATGCAGGCAAGGGCGGCTCTATTATTCATATCTCATCACAGATGGGCATGGTAGGCGGGCTCGACAGAACAGTGTACTGTGCATCAAAGCATGCACTGGAAGGAATGGTCAAAGCCATGGCCATTGAATGGGGCCCACACAATATTCGTATCAACACCATCTGCCCGACGTTTATAAAAACGCCATTAACCAAAGTTACCTTCGACAACCCGGAAAGAGTTAAGTGGATCAAATCCAAAATCAAGCTCGACCGCATAGGTGAAGTTGAAGATATCATGGGGTGTGTAGTGTATCTGGCCAGTGATGCATCATCGATGGTAACCGGTACCTCGCATCTTATCGATGGTGGCTGGACAGCCGGATAGTTATACAGAGGAGGGCATGTCGTGTTCACATTTGGTGGATGCGCTTGAAGCTTATCCCCCTACCAAAGAGGGCCTCATCAACATAAGTAACATCAGTATAAAGTCGTGCGTATGCTTTTTTGCTGTTGCTGTTGCTGTTGCTGTTGCTGTTGCATTTTGCTTTTGACCTACCTGCGTCTAATCAGTTTTGAGAGTGATCGTGGAGGCGGATCGGCGCGCCAGGGATGGCGCAAAGAGCGCTGTTAGCCATGGATGGCTATTAGCGCGGCCCGCCGGAGCGATCACTCTCAAAATGCCGCAGGCACCCGCAGGGCTGAGTAGTCGCAATAAGACTTTTGGTTACTTTTCGTCTTTTGAAAAGTGACTCCGCCTGAAGGGCATGACCCGCTCGTCCCTCAAAAAACAACACCGCCCAAAGGGCACAACCCACTCATCAATAAAAAAATCAAGAATCAACAATAGCAATAACCTCAATCTCAATCACCATAGACTCATAAACCAAATTCGTCACAGGTATACCAGAAGTAGCCGGCCCCGGCTTACTATAAGAACCAGACCGAATTAACAAGTTTTCATGCAGCGCAGAAGCTGAAGCACTACCCTGATAAAAAGTAGTTACCTTGACTACATCGTCAAGTGTTGCACCAAACTCTGCCAGCACAGAAGCGATGTTTTGCATCGCCAAACGGGTTTGCTCTGCCATGTTATCCGGATGCAGTACCTGCGCCTGCTGATCAAGTGCAACCTGGCCGCCCAGGTGAATCAGATTGCCAAAACGGTTACCGTGTTTATAGGGCAGTGGCTCTGTCCAGTCCCAATGGTTTTCAGGCCATGCATAATCACGCGGTGTTTTACCTGCATCCACACCTGCGGTGACTGCAATTTTGGTCATGAGTCCGGGGTGGGCAAAGTGCTGTAACGCAATGCCTGTCGCTGCAGGACCCGGGTTGGTGAAATGTGCTGCGCGAATGAGTGCGGGTTCACTCCAGTTGGCGGCGGTGCCATCACCAAGGTAGAACACATTGAGCTTTAGTACATCATCCATTGATGCGTCGACAAGCTTCAGTGTGTTGTCGAGACACTCCATCATTAAATGGGTTTGTGCAGTGAGGTTGTCCGGTTCTTGTACTTTGCCGTTAGCTGATACCGCTGAGCAATCACTGGTAAACACCAGATCACCACAGCGAACGGCGTGAGAGAAACCGTCAGCTAGTGCTGGTAGATTTTCACCGCGGGCATACTGTACTTTTTGTGTTGAGTTTTCTGCAGGGCAGAAGGCGACAGCTTCGAGCTCTATACGCATACCAGGATAACACAGTGCCGGCAGGCAGATAGTCGACACAGTGGGTTTGCAACTCGCGGGAGTTGCTTTATCGAGTAGTGAAAGTATGTGGGCTTCGTCTTCAGCATCACCAACAAAATACACAACCCATCTAATGACATCGGCAAGTGTGGCATCGAGATCATGCAGAATATTCTCAACAAAGCGGATAACGCTTTGGCACTGCGGTTCGAGTAGTTCGGGGTTAACGACTTCTCCTGCATGATTAAGATCAGCCTGGCCACCGGTGAACAACAGCTCACCGCCCCTGACTCCATGCTGATGGGTAAGCTCTACCGGCCAGTGCCAATGATTTTTAGGCCAGCTGTAGCGTTTCATGTTTTTCTATTTCCAGTATCGTTAACCACAGCGCATGTGGTTGTACAGGCAGACAACACTATTTATCCCGTTAGTCCACCATCATCGCGTGTGATTGCAAGAATGGCAGAGCGGGGTACTGAATTACCGCCGTCCGGCCAGTTGCCATCTCCGCGTTCCCCCGGATGCTGTATGCCCACAAACATGGTTCGACGGTCAGGGCTCCAGGTCAGTCCGGTCACTTCAGCTTGTTTCGGGCCGGTGAGAAAGCGTCGGATTTCTCCGCTGGCAGGGTCTGCTGCAAGCATTTGATTGTTTCCCTGACCGGCATAGTTATCTTCATTGCTGTAGTTGCCGTCTGTTTGTATCCACAATATGCCGTTGGAGTCGAACTTCAGTCCGTCTGGCGAGTTAAACATATTGTCTTTGGTTATATTGTCGGAACCTGCATTGGCATCGCCATGTACCGTCGGATTGCCTGCCAGTACGTACAGGTCCCAGTCAAAAGAGTTACCGGTATGATCGCCTGAGTGCGGACGCCAGCGTACAATCTGCCCGTATCGGTTTGCTTCACGCGGGTTGGGTCCGCCAACCGGGGTTTCATCTCCACCGGCATTGGTTTTCAGACCACGGTTTTTATTGTTGGTGAGGCAGCAATAGACTTCGGCGGCGTTCGGGTTGGCGCTTACCCACTCGGGACGATCCATAGTAGTGGCGCCAACGGTTGAAGCCGCTATGCGTGTGTGGATGCAGATCTCAGCCATATTAGCCATGCCAGTCGACTGTGGAGTTAGCTCGAGCCACTCACCAGTGCCGTCGTCGCTAAACTTTGCCACGTAGAGTCTGCCGTCATCAAGCAATGTATCTGTTTCGGCTCCCGGTGCGTAAACACCGTTTGAGACATAGCGATAAAGAAACTCGCCGCGCTCGTCATCACCCATATAGACGACTATATGACCGTCGCCATTGACAACAACTTCGGCATTTTCATGTTTGAAACGCCCTAATGCTGTGCGTTTTTTTGGTCGGCTGTTCGGGTCAGTGGGGTCTACCTCAGTAACATACCCGTGTCGATTGCACTCGTTGGGTTCTTTAGCAAGATCGAAACGATCATCGATTTTTTCCCACCCGTAACCGAGGCCCAGTGGTGTTACACCGTAGCGTTTCATTTCTGCAGAGATTGCGAGATCCTGATTGTCCGTGGCGAAGTAGCCATTAAAGTTTTCCTCACAGGCCAGGTAAGTGCCCCATGGTGTTGAACCGTTACCACAGTTGTTAAAAGTACCCTGTGCAACCATACCTGCCGGGTCTATGGTTGTTTTCATAAGATTATGACCAGCTGCCGGGCCTGCGATATCCATTTCAACATCGGGAGTCAGGCGACGATTAAACGGACTGTCTTTGACAATCGACCATTGGCCGTCTTTTTGTTCTATTTCGGCAACAGTGAGACCGTGTGCGTTCATGCCTTTGAGAATATCGTCGTCGTTCTGTGCTTTGCGTTTCCAACGATTACCCCAAATGATGCGTACATTGGTGTATTCGTTGTTGGCAATCAGAATGGTTTTGTTGCCGTAGGCGTAGACTTCCATGCCGTCGTTGTTGTCGCCAAAAGATACGGCCTGGCTGCTTGCGGTGCCGCGTGTTTTTTGATCAAACTCTTCTCCATCAGACCAAAGCGGATCGCCCCACCGAACCATAACCTGAGCACTGTAGCCGGGTGGTACAGTAATGTTGTCAGCGGTGCTTGCATCTATGGCATCAAAGGCGAAGCGGTGCGGTGCGGCTTCTGTGATTGCGGGGAATAGCGTGTTGCCCAGTGCGGCGACTCCGCCGAATACCATCACGCCTTTCATTAAGTCGCGGCGTGACAGCGCGCGATCCATCACGCGGTCAAAGTCAGTTTCTTCCGGTTTGGGATTGATGAGCTCATCATGCTCGTCAAAAGAAAGCTCATCCGGGTTTTTCATGTAGTGGCTCTGTTGGTAGTCGACAAACAGAGTTTACCGCAGAAAAACTGCCAGCTTGTACTATCGGCTGTTTTTTCAGCACAGATGACATCGAGACTGTTTTCTGTCAGCCTGAGGGTGATCAAGCTGTCAGTTGGTACGATTTGTTTGCAGTCGGAATGTCGTTACAGGAGCGTAGAATCTCCGCCTTCGCAGCCATACTAGTTTTAAGTGTGATTATCATCTGATTATACGAGTTGCCAATGAACCATTTATCCAGTGTTGTTAAACCCTCGAGTGTGTTTCCGCGCCACTGCCACAGTGATTTGCCGCGCCTGGCATCGGGGCAGGGTTGCTACCTGTATGACACGCAGGGCAAACAGTACCTGGACGGCTCCGGTGGTGCAGCCGTTTCCTGTCTCGGTCATGGTGATGCGGAGATTATTTCGGCAATTAAAGCGCAACTGGATGAGGCGGCTTTTGCCCACAACAGTTTCTTTACCAGTACCCCGGCTGAAGCGCTCGCAGAGTTATTGGCAGATCATGCACTGGGTCGATTGAGTCGGGTGTATTTTGTATCCGGCGGCTCCGAGGCGGTCGAGGCGAGCCTTAAGCTTGCGCGGCAGTACTTTGTTGAGAAAGGCGATACGCAAAGATACAAAGTCATTGCCCGTAAGCAGAGTTATCACGGCAATACCATTGGAGCGCTTGCCACTGGCGGCAATGAATGGCGGCGTGCGACATTTGGTCCGATGTTGCCGGAAACCTCTCATATAGCACCTTGTTATGCTTATCGTGATCAACACGCTGATGAGTCCGTTGAAGCTTATGGTCAGAGGGTTGCCAATGAACTTGAAACTGAAATTCAACGTCAGGGCCCGGAACGTGTCATGGCCTTTGTTGCCGAGCCGGTAGTTGGTGCCACTCTGGGTGCAGTAACAGCGGTAGAGGGTTACTTTAAACGGATTCGGGAGATCTGCTCCCGGCATGGCATCCTGTTAATACTTGATGAAGTCATGTGTGGTATGGGTCGTACGGGTCATCTTTTTGCGCATCAACATGATGGCATTGAAGCGGATATTGTCACTGTTGCCAAAGGTCTGGGTGCAGGTTATCAACCGTTAGGTGCAATGATCTGCAGTGACGAAATTTATGCGACTATCAGTGAGGGCAGTGGTTTCTTTCAGCACGGGCATACCTACCTTGCCCACCCCACGGCCTGTGCTGCCGGCCTTGCGGTAGTGAATGCGCTGATTGATCGACAACTGGTAGAACGTTGCAGCGTGCAGGGGGAAAAACTCATGCAGGCTCTACAGCATAAATTTGGTGATCATGAATTTATCGGTGATATACGCGGTCGTGGTTTGTTTATCGGGCTTGAACTCGTAGAAGACAGACAAAGTAAAACTCCGTTTGCACAAGCTCACGGTCTGAATAAAAAAATAAAGAAAGCAGCCTTTGACGCTGGTCTGATCTGCTATCCGATGGGAGGCACTATAGATGGCAAGTCAGGTGATCATGTTCTACTGGCACCACCGTTTATTATCGAAGACTCTCAGATTGACGAGCTGACAGATAAGCTTGGCGCTGCAATTGAACACGCTTTGGAAATCGCGTTAGTTGAAAAGGTTTGAACACTATGGCACAGAGTAAACTGATCGTAGTTACCGGTGTCAGTCGCGGTCTCGGCAGGGCACTGATTGAAGGTTTTATTGCCGATGGTCATCGCGTTGTTGGTACTGCTCGAAGCCAGTCGGCAATCGATACACTTAAAGGCAAGTATGGTACTGCAAATTCTGATGCTCGGAGCCGCTTTGATGTAGTTGATCAGTCGGACCCGGCGCTTGTTTCACAATGGGCGCAATCGGTTATCAATGAATCGGGTGTGCCCGATCTCATTATAAACAACGCTGCAGTAATCAATGAAAACGCACCGTTGTGGGAAGTATCAATCGATGAATTTTCCAGCCTGATTGATATCAACGTAAAAGGGGTGTTCTATGTCTGCAAGGCTTTTCTTCCTGCAGTAATAGAACGCGGTTCAGGTGTTATCGTCAATCTGAGTAGTGGCTGGGGCAGGTCGGTGGCTGCAGATGTTGCCGCCTACTGCACCAGTAAATGGGCTATCGAAGGTATGACACAGGCACTGGCGCAGGATCTGCCGCCAGGTATAGCTGCAGTGCCATTGAATCCGGGTGCCATTAATACAGACATGTTACAGAGCTGTTTTGGTGAACACGCCAGTGGTTACAGAGATGCCACTCAATGGGCTGAAACAGCAGTGCCTTTTTTACTCGGACTGAATGCTTCGGATAACGGTGCTGCTTTGACTGCACCTTAGCTCTGGTCTAACGGGTTTATGCCACCCGGTGTTGCGTTTAATTGTTCAGTAGCCTGGAACCGGTAACTATGTTTTGCCGTAACAGTTCCTGCATTTCAAGGTCCAGTTGATTCCACTCGTCAGTGCAGCGTTCGGTTCTTTGTTGTTGCTCAAGCACTGGCTTGAGTAAATCTTCATAGCGCTCCGGTGAGCTGCCGAGTATCCAGCAGTTGATCTTTCTTTGTCGTGACTTATACAGTGCATGTTCGTGCCAGTAGTCGGTAAGCGGTCCGTCCAGTAACTGGGATGCCCTGCCAAAGGCTTCTGCATCTGCAAACCATTGTTCACCACCATTGCCGAATGCTTTTATCATCAGCCAGCTCGATACAGCTTCAGCTGTATCGTCTGAGTCAGGGTCGTTATCTTTAGCAATAAGCAGCCCGAACAGATGATACAACGTGAACTCAACTGTATTAATTGCGCGCTCAAGTGCGGCCTCTCTGGTTTCTTCCAGCTCTGCGTGACTTTTAATGGCGTATGTTAAATAGTGATACGGTATAACTAACTCGTTTGACTCAATATTGGCGTAGGGTTTTTGTTCGTCGTTTATTGTCACTTTAAGCTCTTCAAGCTTGTAGTCTTCTGTGCTGATAAAGTGTTTGTCTATAAGCTGCGTGAAGTCCGAGATCACATTGCTGCGTTGCAGCACTTCCAGGCTTAGCTGGTCGGTGGTGGTTTGCCAGTTTACACTGACATCGGCCATTACCGGTGTACAACAACCGGCAACGGCAATAAGTGTAGTTTTTAATATTTTTGCGAAATGCATGGCACAGTGCCTCGTGGTTGTTCCGGTAACTATGCCTGGTAGCCAGCCAGTGAGGTGACTTTGTCCCATACTTCAGTCTCTATAGAGACTTCTTTAACCGGCTGCCTTTGTGTACCGGGCAACCGCGCTCCCGGTTGCGATTCAACCGCTTGTGATAAAACATCCAGCCGATCCCAGAACTCACCTCCGGAATAGACTTCAGGATCAAGCAGGAAGTAGAACTGCCCCAGGTTGTGCGGCTCACCCTTGGGTGCTTTCAAGGCACTTGAGTTGATTGAATTGACGCCGCCGGTAACAGCCGCTGCAAGAACCTCAGCCATTAAACCGAATCCGTAACCTTTGTAGCCACCGGTGGAAACCAGTGATCCCATTAGTGCCGCTTTTGGATCAGTGGTCGGTTTGCCGTCACTGTCTATTGCCCAGCCTGGTGGAATTTCTTCTCCAGCTGCTGCCGCCATAGTGATCTTGCCAAGCGCGATGGCACTGGTGCTTTGATCAAACTGGAACCGGATGCCACCATTTTTTGCGGGAATTGCCATGGCGATCGGATTCGTACCGAGAACCGGTTTGGTGCCACCCGGAGGTGATACCACAGCAGATGCATTGGTGAGCCCGATACCGATAACGCCCGCCTCTGCAATCTGTTCGGTAAAGTAGCCAAGTGAGGTACAGGTATGCGAGTGGCAGATCGCCAGCGAACAGGTACCTGTTTGCGCTACTACCTTTAGTGCTTCCGGCAGACCTTTGGTGAATGCAGGCTGTGCAAAGCCGAATCCGGCATCGACTTTAACACTGGCAGGTTTGGGAATACTGACTACCGGTTCAACAGTGCCGTTCACGCGTCCGCTAAGCAGTTGCCGACAGTAACTTTCAAGGTAGTAAAGGCCACAGATCAGGTTACCGTTGGCTTCTGCCTTTTCAACCGCGCTCGATACTTCCTCAGCTATCCAGTCACTGGCGCCGTGTGCGACCAATGCTCTGGTCGTGGTGGATTTTACTTCTTCAAGTGCGACGGTAATGTGAGACATAATCTACTTCTGGTGAGATGTTAATGTTAGTTTCTCACACAGGGTGCCGTGTTGCTAACCCTGATACGGCGTTACTTGTTCGCTTGTTGACTCGCCATTTCCAGGAATAGCCCGATCTAAAGCATGCCTTCTTCTTCGAGTACTTTACGTGCGACACGAAAACACTCAAGTGACTGCGGCACTCCGCAGTAGATGCCGATCACATGAATGATGGCTCTTATCTCATCTTTGCTGACACCATTGGTAATCGCACCACGGCAGTGAATCTCCCACTCATGCATTTTTCCCAGAGCACCAATCATTGAGAGGTTCATCATGGATCGGGTTTTTTCGTCGATTGTTTCATCGCCCCAGCCGAATCCCCAGCACCAGGCAGTCATCGCTTCCTGAAACGGCAAGGTAAAGTCGTCTGCCGCGGCCAGGTTTTTTTCGACGTACTCAGCGCCCAGCGTGGCTTTTCTTTTCTTCAAGCCGGTTTCAAATAGATCTTGTTTCATATTGTTGGTTCTCGCGTTGGTCTGCGCAGCAGTATAAGTGCTGATCCGCTTATCGAACACTGCTTATTTCGTACGCGTCAGACGCGTAACGGCCTGCGGTGTGGGCGTAGCTGGCAGCATTGGGTTATACTTTTGCGCGCAACCCCGCGCATGATCCGTTTCCCGACACTAATCTACAATGAATTCCTATAAATCTGACTTCCTGAAAATTTTGGCTGAACGGGGTTTTATCTACCAGACTTCTGACGATGACGCCCTCGATAAGCTCTTTGCGACCGAGTCGGTCACCGGGTACATCGGTTTCGATGCCACGGCAACCAGCCTGCATGCAGGATCACTCATTCAGATCATGATGCTGCACTGGATGCAGCTAACCGGTCACCGGCCAATTGCCCTGATGGGCGGCGGCACTTCCATGATTGGTGATCCGTCACTACGTGATGAAGCGCGCAAGCTACTGACAATAGACGATATCGATGCCAACCTTGTTGGTATCAAACAGGCTTTCTCCCGTTACCTTGCGTTTGAAGAGACTGGCGGTAACGCATTAATGGTCAACAATGCAGACTGGTTGCTGAATATTAACTACATTGAATTTCTACGTGATGTTGGTCAGCACTTCTCTGTAAACCGAATGCTGTCTTTTGACTCCGTCAAACTTCGTCTCGATCGTGAGCAGTCTCTGTCGTTTCTGGAGTTCAACTACATGATCCTTCAGGCCTATGATTTTACCGAGCTTAATCGCCGATACGATTGCCGCTTACAGATGGGTGGATCTGATCAATGGGGCAATATTATTAACGGCATTGATCTTGGTCGCAGGCTGGATGGTTCATCGTTATTTGCATTGACATCACCACTGCTGACTACAGCCTCAGGTGGAAAAATGGGTAAGTCTGCCAGCGGTGCCGTCTGGCTCAATGCAGACATGCTCGGCGTTTATGATTTCTGGCAGTACTGGCGCAATACCGAAGATGCTGATGTAGAGCGCTTCCTTAAGTTGTACACCACCTTACCAATGGATGAAATCGCAAAGCTCGGTGCCTTGCAAGGTGCCGAGTTAAATGACGCCAAGCAGGTGCTTGCTACCGAAGTCACGGCACTGTTGCATGGCCGTGAAGAAGCAGAAAAGGTAGCTGAAACAGCCCGCGTAACCTTTGCCGAAGGACAAACCGCATCAGACCTGCCGGGTATCACTGTGCCTTCTGCAGAGATAGACGCAGGCGCGGGATTACTGGGGCTGTTGGTACAGGCCGAGCTTGTAAAAAGTAACAGCGATGCACGCCGCGGTATCAAGGGTGGTGCTGTCAGGGTTAATGATGTTCAGGTAGCTGATGAAAAAATGCTCATCGACAACAGCCATCTTATTAATGATGGTGCTGCAAAATTGTCTTTTGGTAAAAAGCGCCATGTACTGGTGCGCAAAGCATAGGTGTCAGAGCTGTCCGCTCTGTGGCTGGTTATTGCGTTTGCTTATTGCGTTGCAGGGCATCGAATAATTTCTGCATTTCTTCCTCTGTACCGATGGTGATGCGCAACCAGTCTTTCAGATCTTTTTTATCCCAGTGTCTGACAAGAATATTTTGTTCATCAAGTGATTTAAATATTTCTGTGGCACTTCTTTTGTTGCTGCCGGGGCTTGCAAATATGAAGTTTGCCTGACTCGGGAGTATGCGATAACCCAGACTGGTGAGTTTCTTAACGGTGGCTTCGCGAGTATTGCAGATCTTGTCAATGGTTTTCCTGTAGTACTGCTCATCGTTGAGTGAAGCAATACCCGCCGCCTGTGCAACCGCATCGACCGGATAAGAATTAAATGAGTCTTTGGTGCGGGTTAGTCCTTCAATCAGTGCTTTGTCTGCAAAGGCAGCACCGAGTCGCAGGCCTGCCAGAGAACGGCCTTTGGAAAAAGTACGTGACACAACCAGGTTCGGGTAGCGGTTTACAAGACTTATTGCGGACTCGGCACCAAAGTCTGCATAGGCCTCGTCAATTAAAACTACAACATCCGCATTTGCTTCAAGTATACGTTCAATTTGCGCCAGTGTGATGGCGATTCCTGTGGGTGCATTCGGGTTCGGAAATATGATGCCACCACAGTTGACAGCCGCGTTCTGATTGCCACTGAATTTATCAAGCCCGATGGTGTAGTCCGGGTTGAGTGGAACCTTTTCCGGTGTAATACCCAACAGATCGCAATATACCGGGTAGAAACTGTAGCTTATCTCGGGGAAATGCAGCGCCGGTTTACCCTGAAAGAAAGTCATGAAGGCGAGTGCGAGTATTTCATCTGACCCGTTGCCGACAAAGACCTGATCAACTTCCAGCTGATGATATTCTGCCAATGATGTGCGTAGTTGCAGAGACT
This sequence comes from uncultured Granulosicoccaceae bacterium, assembly GCA_964550655.1. Lineage (GTDB taxonomy): Bacteria > Pseudomonadota > Gammaproteobacteria > Granulosicoccales > Granulosicoccaceae. The sequence continues at coordinate 32,009 of CAZKAQ010000009.1, read as the reverse complement.
GCGGATCCGGGTATCGTCTAAGTGAATCGGGTTGCACACGGGCTATGGCGTCAGATACCTGCGGCGATGGCGGGTAAGGATTTTCATTGGTGTTTAGTTTAACGACATCATCGCCTGCGCGTTGAGCACCGGGTACATAGGGTGTGAGTCGTCTGACCAGGTCAGTCCAGTATTGAGACATGTGCGGGTTGTCAGGCGTAGGGTGTGGTTGAAGGTTAAAACAAAACAGGCGCCGGTGCCAATCGGTGATTTGCCGAAAGTCTCGTGCAGTTGCCAGGTGTGCAGCCATTGTTTGGTATAGTAGGCGCGTCAGCACCCGCTTAGGCAGGGTGTTCATATCTACGCAGCAACGGATAACATTGTGGCTTTACTCTTTCATGTAGCACAGGCAACTGATGTTGATCAGGCGGCACAGTCCGGCGCCTACCGCTGTGCGTCTGTTGAATCAGAAGGGTTTATTCATTGCTGTAAGCCGGAGCAGCTGCAAGGGGTTCTTAGTCGCTATTACAGTGGTGTTAAAGGATTGTTGCTGCTTCACATAGACTCCGATCTGCTGCGATCAGAGCTGGTGTTTGAGAACACAGTTGGTGGTAAAGAGTTGTTTCCCCATGTTTATGGTCCGATCAACATGGATGCTGTGGTTCAGATAGCCTCTGTTTGAACCGGCCCGGTTTTTACGCGGTTTTAAATGCGCGTTGGTAAATTCAGGACTTCTGCTGCTGGCGAATTATTTTTTTGAATACCTTTAAGGTTTCTTCAGAGACATGGTGTTCCATTCCTTCGGAGTCACGGATAGCAGTATCGTTGCTGACGCCAATAGCGAGCAGAAATTTAAATACAATTTCGTGGCGAAGTCTGCTTTGATTTGCCAGTTCTTTTCCCTGCTCGGTAAGAAAGATTGACCGATAGGGTTCAGAGTTAATAAAGCCATCGCGCTGCAGTCTTGCCAGTGTTTTGCTGGCAGTGGGCTGGGTCACACCCATGCGACTGGCAACATCGACCAGTCTGGCTTCGCCGTTAACTCGAATCAGATCATCAATGAGCTCTACATAATCTTCAGTGGCTTCGGTTTTATGAGCTTCGCGCACCTGATTGAAGAGGGCCGCCTGTTCATGCGCTTCCGGCAGGCTGTCATCGTGGCGCTGTAAATTGTCTGATTTTTTACTTATTTGCCTGGCTCCCTCTGATTACCGGGTTGCCCCGAAATCATAAATTTATCAATTACTCACGTGTCGGCCGGTAGTACCAGGTCCGTAAAAACACGGCACGGGAAATAGTCGCAAATGTACCCCAAGGCTTGTATTATTGCACAAAGTATATAAACTAAGCCTTGGCTAAATTATATGTCAGAGACTTTATGGTTTCAAGTAACTATTCATCCAGATCCGGAGCGGTAGTTTTAGCGTTAGCTGTTGTTGCCTGTTTATTTGCATCGACAAGCCACGCAGCCACAGATGAGCGCCTGCGGGTAGCAACCACGTTTACTATTATTGCGGATCTTGCTAAAAACGTGGCTGGTGATGCGGCTGATGTAGTGTCCATTACACGACCCGGTGCCGAGATTCATAATTATCAACCCACCCCGCGTGATCTGCTGCGTGTCAGAGATGCTGATGTAGTGCTTTGGAACGGCCTGGGTCTTGAGCGGTGGTTTGAAAAATTTATAGCCAGAGTGAAAAACGCAACAGACGTTGTCGTGTCTGAAGGTGTAGAGCCATTGGCGATACGTGACGGGCCTTATGTCACACAACCTAATCCACATGCATGGATGTCACCGGATGATGTCTCTATCTATGTGCGCAATATTGAAGTCGCGCTATCGCAGGCGGATCCACAAAACGCACAGCTCTACCAGCAAAACGCTGATGACTACCTCAAACAAATTGAAGCGGTGGTAGTTGATATTAATGAACGGCTTGCCGGTGTGCCGGAATCTAAACGATGGCTTGCCTCTACCGAGGGAGCCTTTAGTTATCTTGCCAGACAGTTCAATCTGCAGGAAATATACCTCTACCCAATCAATGCAGACGGGCAGGGCACGCCTAAACAGGTTAAGGCAATGATCGACGCCGTCAGATTAAATAATATCCCGGTAGTGTTCAGTGAAAGTACCGGCTCTGATAAACCTGCCAGACAGGTCGCACGTGATACCGGTGCGGCCTACGGCGGAGTGTTGTATGTAGATTCTCTAAGCGAAGCGGATGGTCCGGTACCCACTTATCTTGATCTGTTGCGTGTTACCACAGAAACGGTTGTTAAGGGCTTAACCGGTGAAGGTTCCGACAAGTGACCAGTGCGGCGCAGGATATTACCTCATCGACTGACGCGTCACGTGTTAACGAAGCGCACACTGACGGATCACCTGTTAAAGGTTCACCTGCTGAAGTGCCGGGTATTGAAGCCAAAAATATAACCGTCACCTACAGAAACGGCCACACAGCACTGCGCGATGCAAGTTTCAGTATTCCAAATGCCACCATATGCGCGTTGGTTGGCGTTAATGGCTCGGGTAAATCAACTCTGTTTAAGGCGATCATGGGTTTCGTACCGCTCGCCGGCGGTTCGGTAGATATTCTGGGTAAGTCTGCAGGCCGTGCGCTGAAACGCAACACAGTCGCCTATGTGCCGCAGAACGAAGATGTTGACTGGGATTTTCCGGTACTGGTTGAAGACGTAGTCATGATGGGACGTTATGGCCATATGGGTTTTTTGCGCAGACCTTCCGCTGAAGATCGCCGTCAGGTTGAGACTGCTTTGCAACGTGTCAACATGTGGGATTATCGCGAAAGACAAATAGGGCAGTTATCCGGTGGTCAGAAAAAACGCGTATTTCTCGCACGTGCACTGGCACAGGAAAGCCGCGTTATCCTGCTTGATGAACCATTCACAGGCGTTGATGTAAAAACCGAAGAATCGATCATCACATTAATGCGCAGCATGCGTGATGAAGGGCGCGTGATGCTGGTCTCTACACATAACCTGGGTAGTGTGCCGCAGTTTTGCGATCACGTTGTACTGATTAATCGAACCGTACTGGCAGACGGACCGGCCGATGTGGTTTTCACCAGAGAAAACCTTGAACAGGCGTTCGGTGGCGTGCTGCGCTTTCACGTACTTGGTGGTCAGGAGTTACATGACGATGATGATGCAAGACAAGTAACCGTCATCACCGATGATGAACGTCCGTTTGTACTCTACGGTGAAAACGAAGATAAGCCGGCATCCGGGTCGCGCGACGCCAACAACAAAGAATAATGGCGTATCTGCTTGAGCCATTTTCTTATAACTACATGGTCAACGCCATGTGGGTCAGTGCACTGGTGGGGGCCGTGTGCGGTTTTTTATCTGCCTACATTATGCTCAAAGGCTGGTCACTGATTGGTGATGCACTGTCTCATTCGGTAGTGCCGGGGGTAGCGGGAGCCTATATGCTCGGCCTGCCATATTCGGTGGGTGCGTTTTTCTCCGGCGGTCTGGCGGCAGTTGCCATGCTTTTTGTCAGCTCGCGCTCAAGGCTTAAAACCGATGTGGTTATCGGATTGATATTCAGTGGTTTTTTCGCGCTCGGTTTGTTCATGATTTCTATCCGACCGGCATCGGTGAGAATCGAGACCATTATCTTCGGCAATATACTTTCCATTTCACCGGAAGACAGTATCCAGCTGGTTATCATTGCTGTTGTGTCGCTGTTGATACTGGTATTCATCTGGAAAGACCTGATGGTAGTGTTCTTTGATGAATCCCACGCCATGTCCATTGGATTAAATGCAACCTTACTTAAAGTAACTTTCTTTACTCTGTTGAGCGCCTGCACGGTTGCCGCGCTAATGGCGGTCGGTGCTTTTCTGGTAATAGCGATGGTGGTGACACCGGGTGCAATCGCCTATTTGTTGACGGATCGTTTTTCGACACTGCTGGGTATCAGTATTGCTGTCGGTGCACTATGCAGTGCAGTGGGATGTTATATCAGTTACTTCGCAGACGGAGTAACGGGTGGAATCATCATACTGTTAATGACATTCCTTCTGCTGATTGCTTTTCTCTTTGCACCTGCGCACGGGCTTATTGCCTCACGCAGAAAAATGCACGAGGCAGTAAGTTAAATGCTTGAATTGCTAATTGCACCCTTTACCATTGACTTCATGCAGCAGGCACTTATCACTGCCATTTTTCTCAGTGTGGCGGCAGCCTGTTTGTCCTGTTTTCTGGTATTGCGTGGCTGGGCGCTGATGGGGGATGCCATATCGCATGCGGTACTGCCGGGTATTGTGCTTGCCTATGTCGCCGGTATGCCGGTTGTGATCGGAGCGTTCATCGCGGGTATGTTCTGTACCGTGGCCACAGGTTATTTATCGGAGAATTCAAGACTAAAGGAAGACACTGTCATGGGCGTGGTTTTCTCCGGTATGTTTGCACTGGGGGTAGTACTGTTTTCGGTGTTTCGTATTGATGTGCATCTGCATGAGATACTTTTTGGCGATATCCTTGGCCTTGGCTGGCCTGATGTAATTCAAACCGGTGTGGTGGCAATTGTTGCGAGTGCGCTTGTCTGGTCAAAACGCAAAGACCTGCTGGTGTATTGTTTTGATCCGCAACATGCCAGAGCGATTGGCCTGCGGTTTAAGTTACTGCACTATGGTCTGCTGGTGTTGTTGTCAGTGGTTATTGTTACGGCGTTAAAGGTTGTTGGTATTATAATGGTTGTCGCCTTGCTGATTGCACCCGGTGCTATCGGCTACATGGTGACTGACCGCTTTGATACCATGCTTATTGTGGCAGTGTGTTCTGCCGTACTCGCCTCTGTACTGGGCATTGTTTTAAGCTTTGCGCTCGATAGCGCACCTGCACCAACCATAGTACTGATGCTGATTATCATGTTTGTACTGGTGTTTTTATTTGCACCGACGCACGGGATTTTTCGCGTCAGGCGTGGTAGTAGTGCATCACTTGCTGAAAATTCAGCAAATAGCCAAACTAACATTTAGGAGACAGATCATTGAGTAAATCACTTCAGGATCAGCTTCTGAAGGCGGGGCTTGCAAATAAAAAGCAGGCTGTCCGCGCAAAGAAGGCCAAAAACTCCAAAGAGAAACTCAAGCGTACCGGTAAAGACGTCGGTGATGAAGTATCCGAGGCAGTACAAAAGTCACACGAAGAAAAACTGGCTAAAGATCGCGCGCTCAATGAAGAGAAGAACCGCAAAGCCAAAGAGGCTGCTATTCGTGCGCAGATTGCTCAACTGATTGAGCTCAACGCCATTGCAGACCGTGGCGACATAGAATTCAGTTTCCCGGAAGACAATTTAATCAAGACAATCAGGGTTACCGAACCGCAGCGTGATGCGCTGGTTAGCGGCGCACTTGCAATTGTAAAGCTCTCCGATAGCTACAAAATAGTGCCGCGTAAAACTGCAGAAAAAATCGCTGAGCGTGATGAAAGTTTTGTGCTCCTGAGTAATGCCGGTTCTGATGATGAGCTGGTTGAAGACGAATATGCAGAGTTTAAAGTGCCCGATGACCTGATGTGGTAGCTGCCATTATCGGTTTGGTTTCCAGGGTCAGCTGCAAAATTGTTAATCAGATAAACGTTTCAAAATGAACTTACTCGATAAAAATATCCTGCCGAATCTTGTGGCAATTGCTCTGGTAGTCGTTGGAGTGTTGCTACCGGGAAACCTCGGCACGGTAGTGTTTTATACCGGTTTATTTGCGCTCTCCGGTGCCGTTACAAACTGGCTGGCAGTACACATGCTGTTTGAAAAAGTCCCTGGTCTCTATGGCTCCGGTGTCATTCCGACTCACTTTGAAGAATTTAAATCGGGTATTCACAGACTCGTAACCCGTGAGCTCTTTAATAAGGAAAATATAGAAAGATTTTTTAGTAAATCAGAAAACACCAAAGCGATAGACATAGAACCTGTCGTCAATAACCTTGATATGGACGATGCCTATGACCAGTTGGTCTCGGTAGTAATGGACTCGTCGCTCGGCCCGATGCTGGCTATGGTCGGTGGCGAGAAAACACTCGATACCATGCGTGATCCGTTCAAAGCCCGTATGCATGAGTTTTTATTAAAAGCGGTGAGCTCACCGTCGTTTCAATCGAATCTGCAAAAGCAGCTGCAAAGTATCACCAGTAGTGATGATTTCAGCGAGCGCATTGGCGGTATTGTAAAGGGCCGGCTCGATGAAATGACACCGGAACTTGTCAAGGACATCATGCAGCGCATGATTCGAAAACATCTTGGCTGGCTGGTGGTGTGGGGTGCAGTGTTTGGTGGTTTGATTGGACTGATTTCGTCCATCATTTTGTTGTAGCGGCACAATAGCCGCTACAACGCATTGGCGTGACGAGTCAGCGCTTTAGTTATCCAGTTCCTGAATACTGGGACTGTCAGGTCGAGACAGCGGCAATTGTTTAGCTGCCGCTGGTGCACCCGGGTTAAACGGTACTGCATCGTCAAGACTGCCAATATTATTTGCAGCAGCAAATTCTCTCAATTCTGTGAGGTACTGCCTGCGATATTTATCTTTTTCTTCTTCAGTAGCAGTGGGCACATGAGTAATTCTATAGTCCCATGCCAGTGAGCCTGCGTAGCCGTTGTTAAACCAGCTGTTCAGCATGGTGGGTTGGGTTGCAACCTGGAGACCTTCAGCCGGGTATTCACCCATGATCATTGGCTTGTCGCCATACCCCAACTGAGTTGGTGAACTGGTATAGGGCCAGTAGTTGTTAACCCAGTCATAGATATGTGGCTGATAGAAATCAAGATCGGTCTCCTGCCAGGCGTCAAGCCATTTTACTGCAGCGTTGCCGACGGTGACCGGAACATCAGGTGTTTCTTCACGCATGATTTTGATTGTGTCGCCAACGAAAACTTCCATCTGATCATGTGTGACGGGCTGCAGATCGTGGTTTGGTTCAAACTTGTCGCCACCGTACTTGTTTGCACCGGTCATGGCCCACTCGGGCTCGTTGATAACATCCCATGAGTGCAGGGCAGATGCATGCGGGCTGTCAGCCAGTGCTGAAATCAGAGGACGCACAACGTTTGTCATCAGTGCTGCACGCTTGTCGTCATCCACGACAATGTCATGATAACCGGTCATGGTGATGCCGAATCGCTCGCGTGTCTCGCGGAAGCCGTCAAACGAGAAGATGCAAAACATGACTCTCATGCCTGCCGCATCAACGAGTTCGAGTGCTTTTAAAGCATCGTCAATTGCATCTTGAGCGAGCGGGTTTGGTGAGCCGTTTTCATCAAAGGTAATCGCGTCGGTCCAGAACTCCGGCCAGACCCACCAGCGTACGACTTGCACACCGTGGGCTGCCATGTCGTTGAGCTCTTCTTCAAATACATCCGGGTTCGATGCGACACCTTGCTTCGCCCATGGCCCTATGCCGCCGAAGTCGCCGGAATAATTCTTCCACGCGTAGTTGATTCCGAAACTGAATGGTTCTTTCAGTTCCGCTGTGTGCACGGAGGTGCACATTGTCAATGCCATAATAAATAAAGCAACACTGAGCTTGCGCATAACTAGCTATCTCCAGAGAATCCCGGCCAAACCATTGAAGGCCAGATAATTACTGGTCAGAGCTAAATCTGTACCAGTGTGAGTTCGAAGCCAGAGTAAAACTCGTGGCCACAAGATTGATCGACCTGAAAGTCGAATGAACATGACGGGCTTTACGCCTGTCTATTCCATCTCTAGGCTAGATCGGCATATAGATGCACATCTTCAGCCTATGTTAGGAAGGAGAATTGAGTAATGTGGCCTGGAAGGTACGCTATGTTGTTGAATACACGGGTGTGTATCGGTTTTTGCGCATGCTGAACGTGTATTGTTAAACAAATTGTCAACTGTGACCTGGTACTGCGCAGGTCATTTTTCGTCGTCGTTGGAAGCGTTAAACAGGATCGGGTTTTCCTCAACCGCTTCCTTTTCAGGAGGTGCTTCCTGCGGGGCGGCGTAAAATACCGGCTCCAGATCATCTACCGTTTTTTCAAACGGCTTTCTCATGCTAACTTCAGTACCTGTTTGCTCTGCTGTCTGCTGGGCTTTGTGTAACTCTTTGGCAGTTTCTTCAGACCACGGTAGTTGATAAGAGCGTGGTTCCTCGACATCAGGGATTTGCAGCCAGACATAGATAGCCTCGCCTTCTCTCATCATCGAACCTAAAACCTGAACCTGTTCCACACCTTTATGTAGCATCTCGAGTTGCACCGGTTTCGGGCGACTGAGAATGTCATTCAAGCTGATGTAACCCACTGGTAAAAGTGCTGTGGCACAGATTAATGACGCTATTTTTGGCGCCAGCGATCGTGGCGACCAAATGGCAATTGACGCGAGTACCGCTATCAGTGTTGTTGCAATGACAAACCAATAGGTGGTTACAATCATGATTTTTTGTTTCGCAGTTTTTTCGGCAAATTGTGCACGCTTCCGGTCACAAGTCGGGCATTTTCATCAAGGTTGAATCTGAATATCGTTGATTCTTCTCCGACGTGCTTCAGTTCATGCTTACTGACCAGAATCTGCTTTGCAGATTTCTGCCCCGGGCGTTTAAGACTGACAACAATGGTTGCAGGGACCGGGAATATACCGGTCGGATTACGATAGAGGTGTACGTTTACCGCGTATTCGCCTTTCGGCACGCCGCGGCTATAGGTGAATTCATAGTTGAGACCCGTGAGGTCAGCGGTGGCACCAAGATCATCGCGCAGCAGATTGAAAACCTCACCGCCCTTGTTGGAATAACCTACCGGAACATCACCGGGTGCTTCGACCCAAAGATCGACATCAGCGTTTATTTCATCCGGCCAGCGCAGCTCAACTGTCATGTTTCCGGGAGACTTCGATGTATCTTCAGCAACCGCTTTGGGATTAATGTGCGGCAGTAACAACATAACGAGTGTTACGAAGCCTGCCAGCGCAAGCATAATGACATCACGAAACAGCGTAGCTGAACTGTCTTCATCGAACAGATCGTCTTCACGCATTCCGTTCTACTGCCTCCTGGATATCACTCACCAGCTGTACAGTGCCGCTCGATAGCATTTGAAAATTTGCCATCAGCCAGACATTGAAAATAGAACCAATCAATGTTGTGTAGAGCGCGGTAGACATACCCTGTATGAGGGTCGATACCATCGGTGCGATTGAATTAACATCAGACGCTGTTTCCGGATCAACTCCTGAAAGCGCGATGATAAATCCGAGGACTGTACCAATCAGGCCGAGTAACACCAGCGTGTTGCCGAGGTGCCGGATGACGGAGATTCTGTGTGACAGGCGCAGCCGCATCGAGCCGCTGATAACAGACTCATGCTTACCTTGTACCATCAGATGTGATATCGCGGTAGACTTTAAACCTTCGGGCGTTTTAAGTGCATCTATCTCGCGGTTTGTCTGCAACAGCTTTTGTGTACAGAGCACAAGGCCGATAATAAATACAAAAAAGATAACTACTGAAAGATAGGTTTGATCTGCATTGACTACCTTGTGCACGTAGCCTTGTGACCAGGCAACTCCGAGCAAGGCAAATGCTATAACGTTGAGTAGAATATAGCGAAGTAACAATAACGAACGATAAGGATTACGTGCTTTTGACGCACTATCGTGTTGCGATTCTGACGAAACTGAACTTAGCTTGGGTGAGTCGGTGCTGTCATAGGCGTAAGCCATTTGAAGTGCCCCCGTTGTTCCCGGCATAAATCGGCCGATTATCAATAGTGAGCGATTAACAGCTTGGCAAGATCTGTCCGGCCAGGGTGCGGCGGCCAAAAGCTCCTATCAGGAGGCTTGAGTGGCGCAGCATCCGTGCCATGAAATTGCAGAATTCATCACGTTAAATGAAAATCAGGCGCTGATGCGGCTACATCAACGCCGGATACTTCGTAAATATTCAGGAATTGTTTTTAACCTGTTGTCTGCGTTCATACAAAATGAATTCAGTATAACCGTTAGGCTGAACCCGGCCTTTTAACGCCAGATCAAGAGACGCCTGAAAAGTGACGCTGTTATCAAAGTCAGATGCCATCGGTTTGTAGGCACTGTCATGTTTGTTTTGTTCATCAACGGTCACGGCAAGACGCTGCATTGACTCAATGACTTCCTCTTCGCTGAGTATTCCGTGGTGCAGCCAGTTAGCGATATGCTGGCTTGAGATCCGAAGTGTTGCGCAGTCTTCCATCAAGCCCACATTGTTTATATCCGGAACCTTCGAACACCCGATTCCCTGTCCGACCCATCGGGCCACATAACCGAGAATACCTTGTACGTTGTTATCCAGTTCGTTTCTGATCTCTTCGTCCGAGAGATTTCTATCCAGCAGCGGAATAGTAATGATGTCATCAATACTGGCTGCTGTGCGGGATTTGATTTCGTCCTGGCGCTCTTTCACATTGAGTTGAAAGTAGTGTGTTGAATGCAAAGTGGCTGCTGTGGGTGAGGGTACCCATGCCGTGCTGCCACCTTGTTCCGGGTGCGCAATTTTGGCTTTGAGCATGGCTGCCATTTCATCTGGTATGGCCCACATACCTTTACCGATTTGTGCTTTGCCCTGCAAGCCACAGGCAAGGCCGCAATCTACATTGTTGTTTTCATAGGCCTGCAACCAGGTGGCCTCTTTAATTTCTGCTTTGGGTAACATTGCTCCTGCTTCCATGCTGGTGTGAATGTCATCACCGGTTCGGTCGAGGAATCCTGTATTGATAAATACCACTCTTTCCCGCGCTGCGTTAATGCAGTTTTTAAGATTGACGGTTGTGCGTCTTTCTTCATCCATGATGCCCATCTTGAGGGTGTTCTTTTCAAGCGACAGCGCTTGTTCAACGCGATCAAACAGCTCAACCGCGAGTGCAACTTCTTCAGAGCCATGCATCTTTGGCTTAACAATATAGACTGAGCCTGTACGCGAATTACTGAAGCCATTGTGGTTGGCCAGTAGCTCGTGCTTGGCGCTAAGTGAGGTCACCATGGCATCAAGCAAAGTTTCCGGTACCGCTTTGCCGTCATAGGTGATTGCATCAATTTCACACTGACTGCCGACGTTGCGCACCAGCAATACGCTGCGACCGGGGAATGTCAGTGTGCTGCCGTCGGTGGCGGTATAAGTGCGGTCTTCTGCCATTACCCGATCGACGGTCTTGTCACCCTTTTTAAAAGAGCTTTTAAGGTTACCCTGCATCAGGCCAAGCCAGTTGCTGTAAACAAGGCACTTATCTTCAACATCAACAGAGGCGACAGAGTCTTCGCAATCCATAATGGTGGTGATAGCAGATTCCAGATGAACATCTGATAAAGAAGCAGGATCAGTCTTGCCTATCGGATGTGATGCGTCGAAATTCATTTCGAGATGCAGGTTGTTTTTGCATAGCAGAATTTTGTCAGGCTTTGCGCTGTCGCCGGTGTATCCCTTTAGCTGACTTTGTTCAGCCAGTGTGGTTTCGCCATCGGTGGTTGTCACTTTAAGCGTGTTACCGTCTACCTTATAAGCCGTGGCTGCTTTGTGTGATCCTGCTGCCAACGGGAAATGCGTGTCGAGAAAGTTTTTAGTGTAAGCCACAACTTTTTCACCGCGCTTCGGATTGTAGCCACCCGCACGTTCAGCACCACCGTCTTCAGGAATCGCATCAGTACCATAGAGCGCATCGTAGAGACTGCCCCAGCGCGCATTCGCCGCGTTTAATACAAACCTTGCATTGTCCAGAGGTACTACCAGTTGTGCGCCCGCAATAGTGGCAATTTCAGGATCCACATTGGCAGTGGTGATGTTAAATGTATCAACAGGAGGTTCGATGTAGTTTATCGATTGCAGGTAGTCTTTGTATTTGCCTGCGTCAAATGCCTTGTTGTCTTTGTGCCACTGATCTACTTTGTCTTGTATGGCATCGCGAGCTGCCAGGTGTTTTTTAATCCTTGGCGTGAAGTCGGCAATTATTTTTTCCAGCTCGGTAAAGAAATGCTCTGGCGTGACGTCTGTGCCCGGACAGACTTTGTCGCTGACCAGCTGGTACAAAGGTTCGGCAATATTTAGTTTTCCGACTTTAACTTGTTTCACGCGCATTGTCCTCTGACTGTTGGTTTGTAAGTATTTTTATCTGTTAAGTGTAGGAATCTTTGTCTGACAGCATGCGGCGGGTTGTCTCGGATGTGAATACATAAGGCGCGCAAAGAAAAATCTGACTCGTGGTCAGTGTAAGTTTGCTGTGGTACTTTACCCTGTAATAACGGCAAACATCCTTATTATGGCTCAATACGTCTACACAATGAACCGGGTGAGCAAGATTGTTCCACCCAAGCGCGAAATTCTCAAGGATATCTCGCTGTCGTTTTTCCCCGGAGCCAAAATTGGTGTGCTCGGGTTGAACGGTGCGGGTAAGTCAACGCTACTCAAGATCATGGCAGGGCTTGATACCGAGATCGATGGTGAGGCACGACCCATGCCGGATATAAAAGTGGGCTACCTGCCACAGGAACCGGCACTTGATCCCGATAAAACCGTTCGCGATGTCGTTGAAGAATCAGTCGATGATTTAAAGGGCGTACAGGCCAGACTCGACGAAGTATACGCAGCCTACGCAGAACCGGATGCCGATTTCGATGCGCTGGCAGCCGAACAGGCAAAGCTTGAAGCGATTCTGCAGGCAAGTGATGGTCATAATCTTGAGCGGCAACTGGAAGTCGCTGCAGATGCGCTTAGATTGCCGTCATGGGATGCAAAAATCAGTAATCTTTCCGGTGGTGAGAAACGTCGCGTCGCGCTGTGTCGGTTGTTGCTTGCAGCGCCGGACATGCTCCTGCTTGACGAACCAACCAACCACCTTGATGCAGAGTCTGTCGGCTGGCTGGAACGCTTCCTTCACGACTTTGACGGTACCGTCGTCGCAATCACCCACGACAGATACTTTCTTGATAATGTAGCCGGCTGGATTCTCGAGCTTGATCGTGGCCGTGGTATTCCGTTCGAAGGAAATTATTCCGGATGGCTTGAAGCCAAAGCTGATCGCTTTGAACAAGAGCAAAAACAGGAGTCTTCGCACGCTAAAGCCATGAAGGCAGAGCTTGAATGGGTGCGCAAAGGCGCCAAGGCGCGGCAGTCTAAATCAAAAGCACGTCTTGCCCGCTTTGAAGAAATGCAGTCGCGTGAATTTCAAAAGCGCAGCGAGACAAATGAAATCTATATCCCCATGGGACCGCGCCTGGGTGACAAGGTGCTGGATTTTAAGGATGTCAGCAAGGGCTATGATGATCGACTCTTAATAGACAGTCTCAGCTTCTCTTTACCGCAGGGTGCGATCGTCGGCGTAGTCGGTGGCAACGGTGCCGGTAAATCAACCTTGCTGCGTATGATCATGGGTACAGAAGAACCCGATTCCGGTTCCATAGAACGCGGTGAGACTGTCAAGATTGCCTGGGTTGATCAAAGCCGTGACGAGCTTGAAGCAGATAAAACTGTCTGGGAACTCATCTCGGGCGGGCTGGATAATCTGGTCGTCGGTGATTTCGAAATGCCTTCCAGGGCCTACCTTGGTCGCTTTAACTTTAAAGGTGCTGATCAGCAGAAACGTGTCGGTGATCTTTCCGGCGGTGAACGCGGCCGCTTGCAACTCGCCTGGACACTCAAGCAGGGCGCCAATGTACTCTTGCTGGATGAGCCATCCAACGATCTCGACGTCGAAACCTTGCGAGCGCTTGAAGAGGCGCTGCTGGATTTCCCCGGATCGGCAATCGTCATCTCACACGATCGATGGTTTCTGGATCGCATAGCGACTCACATACTCGCCTATGAAGGTGAGTCTCACGTGGAGTTTTTTGCCGGCAATTACACCGAGTATCAGGAGGATTATCAGCGTAGAACCGGCACCGACAACAACCAGCCGCAGCGGGTCCGCTACAAGAAGCTGAAGTAATTCCCAACACATTAGTGCTGGTACCATAGAACGAGCACAAATCGAATATTTTTACTTAAATTAAAGAGCCGCGATAGCGGCTCTTTTTTTGCCTGTAAAATTAACCCCTTTTTTCCTGCTCGGGCGATTAATACAAGTAAGTGCAGTAACATCGCGGCAATTAACCAGGATGAACAGTCTGCGTGCTTCGTTTTGCGAAAATTTTAACCTCGGACAGTGACGAATCGCTGCTGCACGCCTATGGAAATGGAGATTCATCTGCATTTGAAAAGCTGTATCTGCGGCATAAAGATGGTTTGTACAACTTTATTCTGCGCAGCCTGGCGCAAACGGCCACTGCTGAAGAAATTGCCCAGGACGTCTGGATGGTAGTAGTCAATGATGCCGCGAGTTTTAAACCCGGCAAAGCAGCATTTCGTACCTGGCTCTACCGAATTGCAAGCAACAAGGTGGCAGATTTTTATCGGCGTAAGGTTAATCAGCCGGCTGAAGAGCTCGATACCAATAAAGAGCAGTTTGCAGCAGATCAGCTAACTGCCGAGGACCGTGTTCTGTTGCAGCAATTACTCAGCGCTTTGGCAGAGTTGCCGGATGAACAGCGACTGACCTTTGTGTTACAACAGGAAGGCTTTAGTCATCGTGAGATAGCCGACATGACCGGAGTGGGGGGTGAGACAGTAAAAAGTCGTTTGCGTTACGCAAAGTCTGCCACTCGTCAGAGAATGGAGCTTAAAGCATGAAAGACCTTGATAAGCTCTACCGTGAAGCACCGCAAGTCAAATCACCAAAGCTGCTTGATGAAAAGGTTTTACAGGCATCCAGATCGGCACAGCCACAACACAACACTGAACCGCGCGGGCGCTGGTGGATGGCAGGCCATGCGGTCTCTTATGTTTGTATTTTTGGAGTCGCCTTGGGGGTATTGTTACAGACGGGATTCTTCCCCAATACGGCACAGCACGATGAAACTCTCAGAGATGCAGCTACCAGCGCGGAGTCTTCGGCAAGTATTGCAAACAGTCGGCAGATAAGTCTTGCCGAATCTGATGAACCGCTGTCTGCGGCTGATGCATTTCAGCCCTCTCGGGCGGCACAGAGTCGCAGCGCGTCTGCAGTTGTTGATTCCGGGTCAGCTGATAATGCTCTGCTGGAAGAGTCATCTGTATCTTCCACGGTATCAGTTTTAGAGAGCCAGCAGGGTTTAACATCAGACCGTGCTGACGTTGCCACTGCAAAATCACAGGCGCGGGTTTTGCCGGCTGAGCCAGCTATTGAGCAAAGCGACAGCCTGTCGGGAGTCAGCTCGGCAACCGGTAGCACTGCTATGCTGGCTGAGTCGTTTGCATCTAAAAAAATTGTCAACGCGGGTCAGGTGACTAGCCGATCAATAGAGTGGCTGATGAATCAATCGGCTGAACTGTTTACCATCCGTATCGCCACAGATCAATCTGTTGAACGTCTGCGTTCACTGGCGAGTCGCGTACCAGTCAGCACTGATCTTTTGCAACTTCAGCAAGAGTCAGCGAGCTGGTTACTATTGCATGGAGTTTTTACTACGCGCCATCAGGCTGAGCAGGCATTGTCTGATTTAAACCTGCCACAAGACATACCGGGCGATGTGCAATCAGTGCCCGAGGTTTTACTGTACGGTGCGTTGCAGCGACAGATCAGGTAATTTGTAATGTTACAAACGCAGTATTTGAATGCTACCGACTGCGATACGTGTTAGCAGCCCAACAGACTACCCTGTTGAACAGACGCCTATTGTCATAATACGTGAAATAAACCTCTGCGAGCCGTCCGGCTCTTAATATTTCTTTTGCTGACAGCAGTTTGTTTACTATCAGGCGTCACGCCACACAGCTGTTACAAAAAATTACCCGTGCGCGGGAAATTACAGTGCGGTATAACTGTAAGGTAACACTACGCCAGAGTTGCTGTTTACCCAAGGCTGCGGCTGGAAAATAAACCGGCATAGGATAAAGAGCAAAGGGAACGAGGAATCCCCACTGGCATGATCTAGTTTATACAGGGGAAAGTTACATGAAATATCTGATTGGTGAAATTGGAGTTTCGCTTCTGATCGCAGGTCTGATTGGGCTACTCATCGGCTGGATGATAAGCCGGCTTTTCAGGTCAGGTGCAGCGCAACAGGCCACCGACTACTACGAGGGTGCCTTAAGCGATCGCGAACATGAGATACACCGGCTGCGCTCAGAACTTGATCACCGGGACAGCGCTGGCTGGCGAGCCGATAACGAACCCATGACTGCTGGTCAAATGCGCACGTCTGCAGGTCAGGCGCCTGTGTCCGCCAGCCGGACAAATAATCAGTCGGCGGCTTCCGGATTCTCAGCAAGGGCTAATACCACATCTCGCGCTGAAGGAACCACTGCAAGGCCGCCAGCGTCGCGACAATCAGGGGCACGACAATCAGGGCCGGGGCAACCAGCACCGGGACAATCAGGGACGCGACAACCAG
>CAZKAQ010000009.1:12207-15512 GCA_964550655.1 uncultured Granulosicoccaceae bacterium | reverse complement strand
CGACAATCAGGGCCGGGGCAACCAGCACCGGGACAATCAGGGACGCGACAACCAGCCTCACGAGAATCAGGCAAATACTCGGTAGCAGCCAAAGACAGGCGTGGAGACAGCGCCTCGCTGCGGATGAGTAGCGATTCTGTCAGCAGAGCCGTCAGCAAGGCAGGCAGTCAGGACCCAGGCAAACCACGTGGTGTGCGCACTGATGCTGCGCGTGCGCTTGATGACGAAACCTACTCGAAAATCATGGCGCTTGCGCAACTGGGTGAGCGAGACAGACAGCTACAATATTCTTATAACTCCGGGACACCCAATGCGGTGGCATCCGAACCCACTGTTTCGAAAACAAATATTAATCAGTATCAGAAGCTGCTCGATCAGAAAAATACCCAGGTCGATGATTTACAGCGTAAGATTCGTGAACTCCTCGATCTGCACAAACAGGTACAAGCTACCCCTGCCGGTAACAGTTTCAAGGAAAAACAGCTCAAAGATAACTACGAACTTGAGTCCTACGAAAAAATCCGTGCTTTCGCCGGATGGGGGGAGGCGGAGCGAGAGCTGGCTCTTGTTCAGCAGCGCACCAAAAGCACAACCTCAGACAATGAATTGACACCGCTCAGACGTCGCGCAGATCAGCAGGAATCAATCATCACAGATTTGCGTGCCCGGCTTGAAAGGCAGCAACAGCAGTTTGACAACTCGCGTCGCGAATTTGATCGCAAACTGGCAAACAGCCAGTCAAACATTAATTCATTTCACGCTGATGCTGGTAACGATAACTCGCGTGCCGAAATTGACAACTACAAGCGCAAGGTCGCAGATCTAGAGCTTTCTGCTCAGAATCGAATTAAAGAATTCAACGCAACCCTTGAAAATCGCAACAAAGAGTACGGCCAGCTTGGCGATCGCCTTGAGGAACTGCGCAAGCGGGTTACAGATCGCGATGCACAGATTGAAAAGTTAAAGGCTGAAATAGAAAAGTATCGGTCACTGAAATCTACTGCCAATGCAGATGTTAATCAGTTTCGGGAAAAGATTGGTGCGCTGGAAATTGATATCACTGAGCGTGACGCCACTATTACTCGCCTCAAAGGCAGTGAATCTGAGTTACAGAAATCAAATCAATCCATTCAGGACATGGAAAAACGTCTTGCCGAGTTTACCCGCACTTCAGAACAGACTTCGGCGAAGTACGAGGGCGTTATTAACGAGCAGCGTAACCGGATAAAAGAACTTGAAGCCAATATTAATGATCTGCGAGGCACCGTAGATCAACGCGACAATGAGATCATACCGCTCAAGCAATCAGTCAAAGACGGCGACAACAAGCTGGGTGTTCTGAACAAAGAGCTTGATACATACAAAAAGACATCAAAAGAAGCGCGTACCGAGCTGGGTAATAAAGATAAGATTATTACTAAACTGAATCAGGATTTTGAGGCGCTCAAAAAGACAGAGGCAGATATTCAGCGCCAGAAATCCGAGTCGGACGGCAAGGTTGTCAATCTGACCAAAGAAATTGAAGCGGCCAAAAAATCAACTGTCGACGCACGCAACGAAATCAGCAACAAAGAACAATCTCTTGCCGCTGCCAAAAAACAACTCGAAGAGCTGAAAAAGCAGGAAGAACAGATACGACGTGAAAAAGCAGACACAGACAAAGAACTGAGTGATGTTACCCGGCAGCTTGAAGAATCCAAAAAATCACTTGCAGATTTACGTGGTGATGTTACCGCAAAGGATCAAAAGATTGTCTCAATCAATAAGCAGGTAGAAGACCTCAGAAAATTTGAGGCAGAATCAAAGCGCTTAAAAGGCGATCTTGATGCTAAAACCGGTGAGGCAAAAACCCTGCTCGGTAAAGTGAATGAGCTGACCCCGCTGCAGGCTAAAGTCAGTGATACCGAAGCCAGGCTTTCATCTTTGCAGACTGAACTCAAGGCTACCTCTGAGCATGATAAAAAGAAATACGCCGAGTTGCAGGCCAAATACGATAGCGAACACAAACAACATACTGAAAAACTTAATCAGAAAAACAAAGAAGTTGAGGAGCTGAAAAAGAAGATAACCTCACTTGAGGCACTCAAATCTGACATTGAAAATCGTGATAACGAAATCAAATCACTGCAGTCCAAACTAAAAGGTCTTGAGACTGAGAAGCAGGATTTTATCAAAACCCGTGAGCAACAGGACGCAGATCTTAAGAAAGCTCGTCAGGAGCTTGATACTCTGCGACCTTTTAAAAAGAAATCAGAAGACGCGCAGGCAGAAATCAAAAATATCAACCAAAAAGTATCGGAGCTTGAGCAGGCACGTAACAAGCAAAACACGGAGGCGCAAGCCAAAGAAAGCACGCACCTGGCGCGAATCAAAGAGCTCGAACCCTGGCAGCGAAAATATGAAGACACCGCCAGCCTGCTGAAAGCAAAAGAAAGTGATATAGCCAAACTCAAAACTGACTCGCAGGCTGAGCTTGATCGCAAACTGAAAGCTGCAGAGGAACAACAAAAGCAGCTTTTGGAGCAACGCGATAAACGTATTGCAGAGCTTGATAGCAAAGTGAAGCAGCTTGACTCACTGAAGCAGGATATTGCCGAGCGTGATCGAAAGATCACAGAGCTAAACGCAGAAACAGCATCCGCCAAAAAACGCCACGAGTCTTTAGAATCTCAGATGAAGGCGGCGGAACAACAGTCGGCAGATAAAATTAGAAAGCTGACCACCGAGCTTGATAACGACAAAAAGCAGATCAGTGGATTTCAGTCTGACATTGTCGGATTCAGAAAATCGATTGAGGAAAAGCAAGGCCTTCTGAGCAACAATGATCAAAAGGTCGTAAAGCTTGAATCCCGCGTGAAAGAACTCGAACCACTGCAGCAAAAGCTGTCAGCACGTGAGGGTGAACTCAAACAACTGGAAGAGCAGAACAAGGCAGCAAGCGATAAGCAGTCAGCTGAAATCTCAGCTTTGCAAAACAGAGTAAAAGAACTTGAGCCATTACAGCAAAAGCTGTCAGCGCGTGAGAGTGAACTCAAACAGCTGGAAGAGCGTAACAAGGCAGCAAGCGATAAGCAGTCATCTGAAATCTCTGCTCTGCAAAGCAGAGTCAAAGAGCTCGAACCGCTACAGCAAAAGTTGTCAGCGCGTGAGAGTGAACTCAAGCAACAGGAAGAGCGTAACAAGGTTGCCAACAGTAAGCTGGCGACAGATATCTCAGGTCTGCAAAGCAGAGTAAAAGAGCTGGAGCCGTTGCAGCAAAAGCTGTCAGCACGTGAGGGTGAACTCAAACAACTGGAAGAGCAGAA
>CAZKAQ010000009.1:0-12107 GCA_964550655.1 uncultured Granulosicoccaceae bacterium | reverse complement strand
AGCCGTTGCAGCAAAAGCTGTCAGCACGTGAGAGTGAACTCAAACAACTGGAAGAACAGAACAAGGCTGCCAGCAGTAAATGGGCAACTGAAATCTCAGGCCTTCAAAACAGAGTCAAAGAGCTAGAGCCGTTGCAGCAAAAGTTATCAGCACGTGAGGCTGAACTCAGGCAACTTGAAGAGCAGAGCAAAGTTGCAAGCAACAGGCAGTCAGCTGAAATCTCCGAACTTCAAAAACGTGTCAGAGAGCTTGAGCCGTTACAGCAAAAGCTATCTGCGCGAGAGGATGAATTAAAACAACTGAAAGAGCAGAACAAGACCCAAAGCAGCAAATGGTCGTCAGAAATTTCCGGTCTTCAAAAAAGAGTCACAAAACTCGAGCCTTTAGAGCAACGATTGTCTGATCGCAACGCCGCGTTCAAAACGCTTGAATCAGAGCATAAGGCACGAACCGCAAAGCTTGAAGCATTACAAAAAGCCAGTGACAAAGCAGCTGAAAGTAAGAAAGCGGCTGAGGCAAAGCACAAGTCCGAACTCGAGGCATTGAGAGCTAAACTTAAACAGGCAGAAGCGCTGAAGGCGGAGGTAAGTTCCCGTGACCGTAAAATTGGTCAGTTTGACAAACAGGTGATGTCGTTAAAACAAAGCGTAGACAGTCAGCGGTCAGATGTTGTCTCATTGAAAAGGCAGGTTAAAGAGTCGCAGTCTGAAACAAGTAAGCGCAATAAAGAACTTGCCAGTTTGCAGAAGCTGCACAGTAAAGACGTGACAACACGCGATAATGAGATCGAACGTCTCAAGGCAATGATCGAGAAGCTGAAGCAGGCTCCTAAACCAAAACCGGCACCGAAGCCCAGGCCAAAGCCCAAACCGGTCGCGAAAGCTAAACCCAAAGCCAGTCCGAAGCTCACCGCAGATGGTAAAAAGACCGTTCGTAAAGACGGCGAAGACGATCTCAAACTTATTTTCGGTATTGGACCGAAGATAGAAAAAATGCTTAATCAGAAAGGGGTAACAAGGTTTGAGCATATTGCCGGGTGGAGCAAAGCAGATGTCGCGCGGTATGCCGACATGCTGGACGGCTTCCCGGATCGCATTGAACGTGATGAGTGGGTACTCAGCGCCAAACAAATTCTGGATGGTTCATACAACTGGGAAGAAAGACGCAAAGCTCGCGAAGCGCTGAACAAAAAGAAACCTGCAAAAAAGGCAAAGCCGAAGAAAGCCGCTAAAAAGGCGACCGTGACAGCAGATGGTAAGAAAACCACACGCAAAGACGGCAAAGATGATTTAAAGCTTATCTTTGGCATCGGTCCCAAGATAGAAAAGATGCTGAATGATAATGGCGTTAACAGCTTTGAAGACATCGCCGCCTGGAAGAAAGCCGATATCAAAAAGTATGCAGATATGCTCGACGGTTTTCCTGATCGCATTGAAAGAGAGGAATGGGTGCTGAGTTCGAAACAGATTATTGATGGCACTTATAACTGGACTGAACGGCAGAAGGCTAATCAGGCTAAGAAGG
Organism: uncultured Granulosicoccaceae bacterium; assembly: GCA_964550655.1. Taxonomy (GTDB): domain Bacteria; phylum Pseudomonadota; class Gammaproteobacteria; order Granulosicoccales; family Granulosicoccaceae. The sequence goes on along the minus strand of CAZKAQ010000009.1, from coordinate 10,583 downwards.
GGAAGTAGGTAGTTGCCCTTCGGGTGGTCGGGTTGTTTTTGTTTGACGAGCTCGACATGCCCTTCAGGCGGACCTACTTTTGAAAAGCCAAAAGTAGGCAAAAGTCTTTTCACGACTACTCAGCCCTTCGGGTGCCTGCGGCATTTTGAGAATGATCGCTCCGGTGGGTCGCGCAAACAGCCATCCATGGCTGGCAGCGCTCTCTGCGCCATCCCAGTAGCTGCGACCCGCCTCCACGATCACTCTCAAAACTGATTAGACGCGGGTTGGTCAACTGCTGAGCAGGTCACTACATAATGTCTAGCTGTAGAAGGATGCTGTGATGCTGAATATAGTGAAGAGGTTATTGCCGGAATTTGGCACTACTTATGGACCAGCCGGGCACGGTCCGTTCCCGGCAATTATGGTATTGCACGGGTCTGAGGGTGGGTTTTCAGGTTGGTCGCATTGTACTTCAATGCTGCTGGCGTCCCATGGGTTTATCGCTTACCCACACGCCTATTCACAAGGTGGTAATGCCTGGAATGCCGGAGCTATTAAAGATGTTCCAATTGAACATACAGCAAATGCGTTGACCGCGCTTCGTAAATTCAAGTACACCTCTGATCGTGCTGGTGTTTATGGTGTATCGCGCGGAGGGGAACATGCTTTGTTACTTGCATCTTTACTTGCTTCTGAAAATACAACGGATCAACCTGATGCATTGGCGGCTCATAGTGCCCCTGATGTAATTTGCGGTGCGTTCAACGGTAGAACATGGCGTGATTCGGGTGACCCGGGATGGCAAGCGTGGGATCCGTCGGAACGCGCCTGGACGTGGCGGGGTGATTCGGAGAATTTAAAACCCACAACAACAATAGAAATTGAACGCTATCAAGGGCCGCTGTTTCTAAGTCATGGTACAAAAGATAGAATGTGGAGTGTTAAAATGACCAAGAGACTTGAGCAAAAACTTAAAGAAAGGGAAGCGCATTTGGAAGTACATTACTATGAGGGTGAGGAACACCTCTGTAGCGATGATGCCGACAACAAACACAATGAAATGCTTGTTCGTTTTTTTACGCGCTTTTTGCAATCTTAGCAGAGACTTAGCTCTATTGTTTAAGCGCCTGTACATTAGTGTGATATCCGCATCCGCAATCAGTTAGTAACAACTGGTCTTGTTCCAACGGAGGTAAGGTAATGCGCTCATCTTTAGCGCGCTGTTTGTTGTTATTGGCGGGCATTTTTGGGGCTGCTCCGTTAATAGCTGACGAAAACACGATACAGCTCGATGATGTTCCTGATTATGTGCCAGCCTATGTTTTAGAGAGGTTCGGCAGGCCTCCGGCAATTCCTGCTGGCCCTTTGTCTAAATCTTTATCAGAAGCAGTGCGAATCGCGTTTGTCGGCGCAGTCGCACCGATAGGGTCTGTCTCACGATCAAGTTGGGGACAGTCTAATTCGAAGGCGCTGGCAACACTGGTTGCCGCGCGGGATCCGCGTATTGCTTGGCTCATCAGTGATCTGCTTCGTTTTACCTGGCAACGCGAGCTATATGATGAACTGGCTGATGCAGGGGCACGGTTACTGGGGATAGAGTTCGATGATGAAACTGAGAACCGCTGGATAGAGATCACCGATCATCTGATTGCCTGGGACATTCCTGCCTACCCGGATTACCTCAACGCCAAGCGGGCAATCTATACGAATGCCGTGCATGGATGGGACGCGCTGTTTGTCGATGGTGCAATGGACTGGCGTATGGTCTCATGGGGTGGTGTGCCGATTGATGCGCGTCCATACGGGGAGACGGATTTACCCTGCAGTTGTATTCCGGCGGTGGACAACCCGGAGGTAACCTCTGCAGAAGATGCTACGTGGCTTCGCGATGATGATGTTGTCTTCGGTATAGAAGTTAATGGAGAATACCGCGCGTACCCGCGCCGCATTATGGAAGTTAGAGAGATGGTGAATGACACACTGGGCGGGCGGCAACTGGGTATTCCTTACTGTACGCTCTGTGGTGCGGCGCAGGCTTACTTTACTGACCGTATGCCTGACGGTGTTGAACGCCCGATCCTGCGGACCTCGGGGTTGTTGATCCGCTCAAACAAAGTGATGTATGACGTCCGCACCAACTCCATCTTCGATACATTTCTCGGTCGAGCCGTTACCGGACCACTGGCAGATATCAATTTGAAGCTCGAGCCAACAACCGTGATCACGACCGATTGGGGAAACTGGAAGGCGAACTATCCCGACACGACAGTGTTAGCTGAGGCTTTGCATTTGGGTAAGGATTTCAATCTGCGCAATACGCGTGATGCAGACGGTCCAGTTTTTCCGGTCGGGGATGTGGATCCCAGACTACCGGTCAGTACTGATGTTGTTGGGGCGATTACAGCGTCCGGCGTTCCCGTGGCCTTTCCAAGAGGTGCAGCTTTTCTTGCGTTGCAAGCGGGGCAGGAGGTTAGCTTTGAAAATATAAAACTGGTGCTGGATGCAGGAGGGATTAAAGCTGTTGATTTGAAAGGAGCGCCGTTGGTGAGTCATCAGGCATTCTGGTTTGCATGGTCACAGTTTTATCGTCGGACGGAAGTCTGGTCGGGTTAAACAATGGACTGATTGAAAACAGACGCTAACGTAGTCGAAAATATTTTGCTGCAGGCACCCAGATGTTAGATTGTAAAAAGTACAGGAGCATTTTTCGGGTTGTAGTCCAGTGTGCAAATGCTGGCGTTTATATATTCAAGTCCCTCCTTGCGGTGAATGCCGTAACCTTCATGAATATGGCCAAAGCAATGTAGTGTTGGTCTTACGCGCTTTATTGCTTGTTCTAAATCTTCACAGCCGGTGTCAACGCGATGGGTGGTTCGAGACAGCATACCGGTGTTAGACGCCGGACCATGTGTAATCAGAACGTCTGTTTTGTCTGGAATTTTGTTCCATCGTTCGGCAATATCATTGCCGCGGTCTTTCATCCAGTACCAGTCGAAGAATGTTGGCGTCCATGGGCTACCGTAGAAATAAGTGCCATTAATTTCAAAGCCTGAGTCCTGTAAATACCGGGAATTGTTAAACCATTTTTCGCTCATATGCTTGTCGTGATTACCGGCAATCACAATCTTGTGTTTGTGCGGCTGGCGATCAAACCACCGGGCGAAATTACGCACCGATATTTCATCAGACATACCACAAACATCTCCACAATGAATAAGTACATCTCCATCAGGGAGAGGTACTTTGTCATGATGGCCATGGGTGTCAGATATAATCACCAATTCCATGTTTATATGCGACTGCTTTTTTGATTAACTATCGAGCTCACTTGCCGGTACCCATGGGGCCAGTGGCTTGCCGCCACAGTAATGGTTCTCGGCCGGGTTTTCACGGTAAAGCACATAGACATCACTGGCGTCAACGTCGAGTTCTTTTTTCAACAGCTTTGCTATGGCATCAACGAGTGCTTTTTTTCGTTCTGGTTCTCTTCCCGGGCGTAAGTCAACTGTGATCAAGGGTACGCCATCACCTATTTCAGCATAAACCTCTCGAACTGCTACATAGTCATACTTGGTTTCTTTGGGTGCGAGTGTGTCAAGGACTGCTTGTTTGGTGCCTTCCCTGATTTGGCGTTTAGTTTCTGTCGGGGTGCCTTCCGGTACTTCGATGCGAATGACGGGCATGTTTTGTTCTCTCTTGCGAAAAAAGGACTAAAATTATGGTGATCACCAAGTTTTGATTATACTCAATTCAAAGTATTTACACAGACGCCGGACGTGGTCCCTGCAACAACATGCTATTGTATTTTAACAAAATAATATAATAGATATTTGTTGTTAAATAGAGAGCTTCGTTCGATTTTTTGAAAATTTGGTGAACAGGAAAATATACAGACAATGGTTTGTGTTAACTTAAAAACTACAGGGACCGGGTAATGGCATTCAAATACATATCTGACGATTATGGAAAATCCTATGCCTGCGATGGAATCTGTTTTGATTCAGATAGAGTTAAATCGGAAATATTTGCCTTGCAAGGGGCCTTCAGACAGTGTCTGAGTGAGGACTTTCAGAATAATGATGCTGAGAAAATGTTAGTGCTGAAAGAGATATCGCGTAGCATGAGCACACTTTCGCTGTATAGCAGAATGCAGATAACTTCTTATTTCCAGCGTATGCACAAAGAGATACCACTGCGTGAAAAGATAACGCTTCTCAAGAAAAACAGGGTGATCGTAAGCAGGGCAATAGGAACAAGTGTGGGTTATACACAAAAGACGTTGTCAGTAAAAGCAAAAGTACTTTCATTTTACGATGCAATAGGGCAAATAGTTCACGTAGAGAAATGGCGGCATCCGGTTAGCATTCCAGTCGATAAAATCAACCTGTTTGCAGACGAGGTGAATCAGGAAAATAACAATTGGTTACTGATAGAAATAACCAAACGAGGCTGTACACCGGTTACCGGTGCAGTGGAATACAGCTATATCGAGGTTCCGGCTTTTGCGGAAGCGGCTTATCAGTTTGTGTCTGATTGTCATGATTGTATGCAAATATTTGAAGATGAAAGTGAAAACGTAGATTCAGTAGTGGTTTAACAAATTTCGGATCCGACTCGAAGCTGAACCGCCATCACGCCATTTCCTGGTGCTGTGCGGCAATCGGCACGGGTCACTACGCTACAGATCTGCGATAGCCGAAGCAATAGTAATCAGTGCAGCTGGATTGATTATTCATCAGAATAGTGCGCGCCGGAAAAAGGCGTTAGATAACTCACACGAATATATTATACGAACAATCCAGCCAAATTTTTGATTGCTTCTATAATTGTAGTCACAGGCTAAGCGTGGACTGTCATTTCATTGACTACAGCGTGCAGTTATACACGAGGTAATAAGGAATTTCGGATTTATGCAAAAAACAGGGTATGCGTTCGTAGACAGAACGCGTAAGTTGCTTGCAACAAACAATGTCGCCGATATTTGTCTTGGGGCCGGAGATTTAGCAAACGTTTTGTTTGAAGATTTATTTCTTGAAACTGAAACGGTAAAAAGTTTGCTGAGCCGGAAGGTAACGGATTGTTATGTAACCGTTAAGTCCAGCAATGTAGCTGTTCGACTTCTAACAGAATCGTTACATTCGACTGATAGTTCAACCCTGCAGGTGAGTATTACTCCGGCAGCCTCAGCTGTTATTCCGCTTGACAGTTCAGTGTGCGAGAGCCTGCCCGAACATTCCGTGGTTGAAAGCAAATCTTTGATGGCAATGAACCATCCTTTGGGTCTGGCAAATTTTTCGCCGCACGGCCTGTTGCTGCTTTCTGCGTCATTTGATTTTATTGCTGCAAACAACGCTTTTTTCGAAATGACTCATCTGGCTCGCAATGAAACGCAAGACAGAGACTGGTTGGCTATCTTGTCAATTGAAGATTCTCAGGGTTTGGCAAAAGCTTTGGCTGAGGCTGACTGGGAACACGGTGAACATATACGACGCGAGTACAAACTGGTATCACCCCTGGGAGAAGTGACCTGGGTTCGACTGATAGGTCGGCGTGTTGTTGCGTCGGAGGCTTATGCTGTCGCAGCAAGTGAGAAAGACTCTGGTAAAAATGAAATTTCATATAATTATATCCTGACTTTCGATGATATAAGTCAGCAAAAGCAGTCCGCTGAAGTAAATCTTAGACTGGCTAACTACGATTCGTTAACCGGTCTGGCTAATCGACGTTATTTCAAAGAGGTCCTTACTGAGTGCATACGTAATCGGGCAGCTGAGCGAAGTATATTGGCTGTGTTGTTTATAGATCTGGACGGTTTTAAACAGGTTAATGACAACTATGGGCATGAAGCAGGTGATCGTTTACTCGTCAAAATGGCGTCAATCATCAGTGATGCGGGTTCGCGCGCCAAGCTGGTAGCCCGGCTCGGTGGCGATGAGTTTACTGTACTGCTGACCGACGTACGACGCATTGAGGAGGTTAAGTATTTTGCGTCGAATCTGAATGTTCTGCTGCAAGACAAACTATCGATCAAGGGCGTCGACACCGAGGTCTCTGCCAGTATCGGTATCGTGATGCACCATAAGCGGATTGATGATCGCCGTAGTGCTGATCGTATTGTTAATGATCTTCTGCGGCGAGCTGACGAAGCTATGTACACTGCAAAGAACGCAGGTAAAAACTGCCATGTATTCTATGGAGATTATACTGATGAAGCCACCCGATCGCGCTCTTTGCTAAGTGCTGACACCATGTTAAGAGAACTATCCAGAGCTATGACCAGGGATGAATTGTTTGTTGAGTACCAACCGCAGGTTGAGACTTCAAGTGGTCGTATAGTATCCTGCGAAGCGTTGGTGCGATGGCGTCATGAAAGCGAAGGGCTAATCGGGCCTGCGACGTTTGTGCCTTTGATGGAATCCAGCTGCTCGATGGGTGAGCTCACTATTTGGCTTATAAAAAGAGTATGTAAAGATATTCGCAATTCACTGAGTATTTATCTTCACGGTGCCAAAATTCAAAATCAAGTGTCAGTATCTGTCAATCTCGGCGCAACACAGATACAGGATTTAGAAATTCTTGAAGCAATTGATCGTATCATTACCTCAGAATCAATACCGTCTGGTCGGTTTCTGTTTGAAATCACAGAGCGGACTTTAATATCTGATCCGGCGGCGGGTCACAGTGGTATCGAATGGCTTCGCGCACGTGGCTATCGTGTGGCATTGGATGACTTTGGTACCGGATATTCTTCGCTGGCCTATTTGTATCGTTTTGCGCTTGATGAAATAAAACTGGATGGTAGTTTCATCAGGGATATTCAGGAGAGTCACGCCTCCCGAACAGTTGTGAATAGTATGATTGAACTGGCCCATGCGTTGGGAATTCGTGTCACGGCTGAGGGTGTGGAGCAGGACTCACAGTTACAGTACCTGCGCGATATTGGCTGTGACAAGTGGCAGGGGTACCTGATGAGTGCGGCAATCTCACCGGCAGACTTCATGACATTACTACGAAATCAGGCCTCAGATGCCAAAGGTGCCCGGACACCGGGAAAAAGTCGTCTGTTCGCCACCGGCAAGGCGGCAAAGAATACAACCAAAGAATATAGCTACCTTCTTCGGCAGGTAACCTGATTTTATTGCTGTAAGCGATTCGCTACAAAGAGGCGAACACTGTTTTTGTGGCTGTGCATGGTTTGTATTTTTCCCGGCAGCTACGTTTTACTATTAGAATATATTATCGATAGATTTATCGGCTGGTTAAGAGAAAGCGGAGCCTGAACTTTACACCGACACATTTGCCCGGGTGGTGTTACAAGTCTGGTCCATTCCCTTCGAGAATAATCTGCCACGGACAGTGTGCCGGGGCTGGCTCGAGATCAAGTGCTACATTACAAGTTAAATAATTGAATTGGGTGCGGTTATTTGTATTGGTAATGGCGTTTCAATGTATGATATACCGTTGGTAAGGTTCGGGAAATCGTATAGACGGATTCGCGGTTGCTGAGGCTCTGTGAATCCAGGGATCGCGCTTGCATCCAGCCAGTCACAGATTTAAGGGATATGTATAAACGCACTGGAACTCTCAATGAATGATGACTCAGATACACTGGCAGATGCCAGCAGGAACCCATCTCTCTCCCGTACAAAAACTTCGTCTGCCCGCACTAGAGCCTCTTCCATAAGTTCAGCTGAAACCGATACAGGCACCTCAACCAAAGTTCGGCAGTCGGGCCCGGCTCCGGAGCGCAGTCGAACACATAGTTTGGATCCTTATCTGCCACAGGGAGAAGATTCGCCCAGCCATGTCGTGGGCATCGGGGCATCCGCGGGTGGTCTGCCTGCTTTGCAAGCCATTTTCGATGATATACCTCACGATACCGGTGCTGCTTTTGTTGTGGTTCAGCATTTGTCCCCGAATTTTAATACCTTGATGGATGAACTGATTGCCCGGCACTCAAATATGACAGTAAAGCTCGCTGACGACGGTGAGTATCTTCGCCGCAATCATATTTACGTCATGCGCCCGAGTCGCAACATTATTGTGTCTGAGGGAAAGCTGCTGTTAAATGATATTCACCGTACGGTTCATCCGAATTTACCCATCGATCAGTTTTTTAAATCACTGGCGGCTGATATGCAGAATCGGTCAGTGGGTATTATTTTGTCGGGCACCGGTAGCGATGGAAGCCATGGTGTTAAGGCATTGCGAGAAGCCGGTGGGTTGGTGATGGTACAGCAGCCCGGAGACGCAGAGTTTGATGGTATGCCGCTGGCGTCAATTCGTACCGGCTACGTTGATACCATTGGTGATATTGGCGAGCTGGCCAGTCAGCTGGTTTCCTACATTCAGCATCCTTTAACGGCTAGTAAAAATCTGGCCTTTCGTGAGCACCTGGCAAATAACCACGAACTCCTGCAGGAAATATTCATAAAACTGAAAAGAAGCACGGCAATAGATTTTACTCTTTATAAGCCGAACACAATTGCACGTCGTATCGAACACAGAATGGGTGTTAATAATATCGAGTCGCTACCCGTTTATGCAGAACTTCTTAACAACAAGCCGCAGGAATTTGATTTACTGAAATCCGATCTCTTAATCGGTGTAACGCAATTTTTCAGAGACAAGGACGCCTATCAGGAGATTGCCGACAGCGTTTTGCCATCGATCCTTGAAAGTAAAGCTCCGGAATCGGCAATACGCTTATGGCTGGTTGGTGTGTCCAGTGGTGAGGAGGCGTACTCTCTTGCGATGCTGACTACCGAGCTTACGGAGAAAAATGATAGTTCAGTACAGATTAAAATATTTGCCAGTGATGCAGATAGCGATGCGATCGACTATGCATCTGCCGGTGTGTATCCCCCCAACATAAAGAACGATATCAGTGCAGAGCGGTTAGACCGGTTTTTCAAGTTGGATGAGTCCGGTAGTTACGTGGTTAACAAAGAACTTCGTAATACGATAGTTTTTGCCACGCATAATGTGCTCGAGGACCCACCGTTTTCGCAAATGGATCTGGTTGTCTGCCGCAATATGTTGATTTACTTTCAAACTGAAGCGCAGGAGCGAACTATAGCGTTATTTAATTTCGCTCTGCGAGAAAATGGTTTCTTATGGTTGGGGAGTTCCGAGTCTCTTGGCAGCCAGGCCGACAGTTTTAGCGAGTTTAGAGGTGCTGCAAAAATATGGCGTAAAGCCCGATCGACCAGGCTGCCGATAAAGCACATCAATCCCGACTATGTACGACGCGCTTCTGCACGGGCCTCACAATCAGGAAATCAGGCCGGACTTGGACTATCGCAACGCTACCCGCGCGAACAAAGAAATATTTATCAAAGTGTGCGTGATCGATTGCTTGAAGAATATGGCCCGGACGGCATTCTGCTTAATAGTCACCATCTGGCTTTGCATGTGTTTGGAAACTGTGCCGAGTACCTGGGTCCCTACAGCGCGGGTCGTGTAACTACGCATATCGACACGCTGTTGTCCCCGGAGTTAACCGTGCCGGTTTCAACCTGCCTGTCGCGTATAACAGATGGTAAGCGATCCACCTACCGATTGGGAGGAGTGCCTCTCGCAGATGCGGTCAGTTCAAGTGCAGAAAAATCAAACCCGGATACGCAATCTGATGCACAGGAAAGTAGCGTACGGTATGTAGATATTACTGTGCGCAGGCTGACTGATTTGTCACGCGCAGAAGAAGTCTACTTTCTGGTGCTTTTTTCGACTGATGAAAACACTGTTGGTACTGAAACGAAAACCAGTATTGAGCCTCCTGCCAACGATGAGCAATACAGTGCGGCGGCACACACGCAAGAGCGTTTGCGTGAACTCGATATGCAACTCATCGACTCGCAACAAGAACTAAGAAATGCCTATGCAGAGCTTGATACAACCAGCGAAGAACTACAGGCGACAAACGAAGAGCTGATGGCCGCCAACGAGGAACTTCAGTCTACCAATGAGGAACTGCAGTCCGTCAACGAAGAACTGTATTCCGTCAACACAGAATATCAGGAGAAAATATCTGAATTGATGGAGCTCAACACTGATCTTGACAACCTGCTTAATTCCACAGGGTATGGAATAATATTTCTCGACAGTACCCTGGCAATAAGAAGGTTTACGCCACAGATGGCAAGGTTTATTAATCTTTTGCCAGGTGACATAGAGCGTCCTGTCACTGATTTTAAATTAAATATCAGCTATCCGGAAATGGTAGAAGATCTTAATCAGGTATTAAGTACGGGAATATCAGTTGAAAAGGATGTTGTCACCATTGATAACACAATGAAATTATCGATACATATGGCGCCCTACATTTCGTCTGATAACACCGTCAACGGTGTAGTAATGACAGTAAGAGAGATACCCGGCACCTAGGAGTCTGCGCGGCAGAAGTCTGTGTAGCGAGAACGCGCCATGGCGAGGGCGTTTTTACGATCATTTAAGGCGCATAGTTATTCATACGCAACGAAAATGATCGATAAAAACGCACCGTCAGGGTGCGTTCGCAGTAGCAGAGGTTCTGCCGCGCAGACTCCTAGCCTGCATTATTCATGAGGCGACCTGCGAATTTGGCTTTTATGTCTTTAGTT